>JANMSA010000591.1:0-21016 GCA_031388865.1 Acidobacteriota bacterium
CCTCGAGGAACATGGATATCTCACGGGCGGCGTCATTTCGGCCTACGTCCTGCGCGCCGAGACGGGGATGGGCGCTCTCTTCAATTTCTATGACGACTCCCTGGAAGTGTGGGAGTCGGCATCTCTGGGGGCGCTCCAGCGACGCGGTGACGATAGCGTACGCGCTGCTCTGGCGTGGGTCGACCGCATCCGTGGGAAACCGTTTTTTCTGTTCCTGCACCTCTTCGAGCCTCATTCGCCATACGAGCCTGTCGAGCCATTTCGCTCGCGCTATCCGAACGCTTACGACGGAGAGATCGCCACCGTCGACGCCGTCGTCGGACGCTTCCTCGCAGAGCTGGATCGGCGCGGTCTTTATGACCAGGCGATGATCGTGCTCGTCTCCGATCATGGCGAGGGGCTGAACGAGCACGGCGAGCAGGAACACGGCGTGCTGCTGTACCGCGAAGCACTGCACGTTCCGTTGATCGTCAAGCTGCCACGACGGGAGCACGCTGGCCGGCGAGTGGCAGCTCCAGCACAACTCTCGGACCTGTTCCGGACGTTCGCGCAAGCCGTGGGAGTTGCCGCTCCTCCAGGGGTGAAAGGCGAATCCCTCATCGACCTCGCCGAGGGCCGTGGGGTCACGGATCGAGCGATCTACGGCGAGACGCTCTATCCCAGGTTGCACCTTGGGTGGAGCGAGCTCCGTTCCATGACCGACTCGCGCCATCAGTACATTGAAGGTCCGGTGCCGGAGCTTTTCGATTTCGTGAAGGATCCTGGCGAGACGAAGGATCTGCGGGAGGAGAATCGGCGTGACGCGTTCCTGCTCGCGGGGAAGTTGAAGCCTCTTCCGTTGAACCTTGTTGCTCCCGCCGCCGGGGACGCGGAAGAACGTGCGCGTCTGGCTGCTCTCGGCTATCTTTCGGGTGGTCCTTCGACCTCCGGTCCGCTGCGCAACCCTCGAGACCACATTCAGGTGCTCGCGCGCGTGCAGGAAACCTTTTCGCTCAACCGCCAGGGGCGTTACCAGGAAAGCATCGCTCTTTGCCGGGAGATTCTGCGCGACTACCCGGACCTGGTCGACGTTCACACGCAGCTTGCCGGCAACCTGCGCCGGGTAGGTCTCCTGAAGGAGGCCCTGGCGGTATACCGTGACGCCATCCGGCGGTCCCCGCAGCTCGTGGACTCCATGGCGCTGGAGGTCGCGAAGCTGGAACTCGATCTCGGCAACCTGGACGCGGCGCAGCTCAATGCACGGCAGACCATGAAGCTCAATCCTGCCGAAGCGCACCTCATCCTGGCCGGCATCGCCGCCGCGCGTCGCGACTGGTCGAGCGCGGAGAGGGAGGCCCGGATCGCTCTCGACCGTGAGGATCGGCCGCGCGTGCCTGCGCTGATCCTACTGGCTCGCATTCTGGTCGAACAGAACAGGACAGCGGAGGCTCTCGTCGCGATCGACCGTGCCGCGTCACGCATCACGGAAGATGGGGCGTCGCCCGTGGCCACACTGGCATCGACACGCGGCGACATCCTGGCGCGAATGGGTCGCTCCCGGGAAGCAGAGATGGCGTTCCGGGATGAGATCCGCAACTTTCCAGGCACTACCGATGCGTACACGCGTCTGGCGATTCTGCTCGCCTCGGAGCACCGCTTCGCTGAGATTGAGCCCACGCTGGAGGCGATGGTGAGCGCTTCGCCTTCGCCTGCGACCTATCAGCTTGCCGCGCAGACGATGACCGATCTGGGGAACGTGCAGGCGGCGGCCGCATTCCGGCGTCGTGCGGAGCGCCTGGCGGCGCATCTTCGTAGTCGCCAACGTCCCGATTAGCGGGAAATAGTGCCGTCCCGGCCCTGTTCCATCAGAGGTATCACCACACCAGGAGGCCCGCATGAAGAGGATCTCGATGATCGTGGCAGTTCTGACGCTTCTGGCCGGCAGTGTGTTCGCACAGGGACCGGCGCCTGATATGACGTTTGGGCAAGGACCGGCGAAGCACCTCATGACCCAGAAAGAGATCGCTCAGTGGAAAACCATCGGTACGGCAGAGTCCGCGAAGGCGTTCGTCGAGCTGTTCTGGGCGCGTCGCGATCCCACTCCGACCACGCCCCGCAACGAGGTCTGGGAGGAGTTCGATCGGCGGGTGACGGCGGCTGACACCTTCTTCACCACGACCAAAACGAGAGGGTCGATGTCCGATCGGGGACGCGCACTGATCATGTTGGGAAGTCCCTATCAGGTCGGGAGCCTGGGTGCTGCGCGCAGCGCCACCAACACCAATCAGACGCAGGGACCCTCTCCGAGCAACATCACCGTGGGCGGTGCGCGAGCCTCCTCGGCCATGCTGACGTGGTCCTACAGCAACGACAAGAAGCCGGCCTTCATCAAGCGGAAGGATTTCGAGATTCTCTTCAGTGACGAGCGGGGCGGAGGCGAATATGAGTTTGCCATCACGCCGCGCTCCAACCCCGCGGCGATGCTTGAGGAGGCGGTCAAGGCTTATCTACTGTGGCCGGATCTCGTCAAGCCGCCGTCGTACGCGGCCGAGACGGGAACTGTCCCGGCGAAGCAAACTGCATTTCGGGACGCGGCGCTGAAAGCGGCGTACGACAAGTTCAAGGCTGAGCAGAAAGCTGTGGGCACGTCGTACCTCACCTGGGGCGAGTACGTGACGCCGGAAGGTGAGGGCTTCGTCCCTGTATCTCTGTTCGTTCCTGCCAGCGCGAACATCCCTGCTGGACGGAAGGTGACTTTCTTCGGCGTCGTTGAAAAGGCGAGCGGCGAGATCGTGCAGATCCTCGAGGAAGAAGCGACGCTGATCGCCTCGGGTCGCGATGCGTACGTCGACAGATCGCTGAGGCTCGAGCCAGGCCAGTACAAGGCTGCTTTCGGCGTAGCGGCGGATGGACAGGCGCTCGCCTTGACGCCGGCGGAGTTCACAGTGCTTGGCCTCAAGGCCGGCGACACCGCCATCTCGCAACTCATTCTCTCCAACAACGCCTTTCCGCTTCCTCAGGCGCAGAAGAGAACGGACCCGTTTGCCTTTGGTGGCTTCAAGGTCGTACCGAAAGGCGACGCGGTTTTTGCGACCACGGACGAGCTCTGGTACTTCATGGAGATGCGCAACCCCGGAGTCGGGGAGACCGGCGCGCCGAAGGTCATGGTCAAGATGGACATCAACGGCAAGACCGCTTCGGGGAAGACGGAGCGGATGGACTTTCCGATCCAGGGAGTGGACACGCTTCCGCTCAAAGGCGTGCCGAATCATTTCGGACTCGTGCAGGCCGTACCTTTGACCGACTTCGAGCAGGGGCAATACACGATCAAGCTGAAAGTGATCGACACGGTCCTCAAGAAGACTTACGAGGTGGAGAGGAAGTTCGAGGTGCGCAAGCTCTGAACGAGCGCCCCTCTACGGCATGCCCGGCATTTTCGATACGGTCGTTGATCCTCACATCCAGGCGCTGCTGCGCCGCGAACAGCGCCTGCTCGTCGAGTTGCGTGAGACTCTCGAGCGCGAGCAGGCGGACGAACGCCGGCGTGTCGAAGAGCTGCTGGACACGCTCGAAGACCTCTTCACGATCGTGGTCGTCGGGGAGTTCAACGCCGGCAAGTCGTCGCTGATCAACGCGCTCTTCGGCGCGAAGCTTCGCGTAGAAGGCCCCATTCCCGTCGATGACGTGATCTCCATCCTGCGCCACGGTGAAGAAGCTTCTCAGAAACGCATCACAGATTACGTGGTGGAGCAGTTCTATCCGGTCGAGTTCCTGCGCAACATCACCCTGGTCGATACGCCCGGCACGAACTCGATCGTGCAGCGCCATCAGGAGATCACCGAGGACTACATCCCGCGCGCGGACCTGATCCTGTTCGTGACCTCCATCGACCGTCCGCTCTCCGAATCCGAGCGGCGCTTCCTCGAATACATCCGCGAGTGGGGGAAGAAGGTCGTCTTCGTGCTGAACAAGATTGACACGAAGAGCGAGTCCGAGATCGCCCAGGTGCTCACGTACCTGACCACCAACGTCAACGCGATCTTCGGCTTCGAGCCCGTCATTCATCCGGTGGCGGCGAAGCTGGCGCTCGAATCCAAACTCGGCAACGCAGAACCTCGAGAGTGGACGCGCAGCCGCTTCGAAGCGCTCGAGGACTACATCTTCAAGGTGCTGTCTGAGAAAGAGCGCGTTCGCATCAAGCTCAACGCGCCGCTGGATACGATCCTCAGCCTCTCGAAAAAGCAGTTCCGGATGATCGAGTCGAGGCGGGAGGTGCTTGCCGCCGACAAAGCCCGCATCGATGGCATCAATGATCAGCTCGAGCGCGCGCGTGCGGATCTCCTCGGCAACTTTCGCCAGTTCGTCGTGCGCATCGACAACCTCCTGCTCGATCTCGAGCGCCGCGGGCTCGACTTCCTCGATCGCTATGTGCGCATTCAGCACGTGATGATGTTGAGGGATGCCTCGCGTTTCCGCGAGGAGTTCGAGCGCCAGGTGTTCCAGGGTTGGAAGGGAAACATCGACGGGACGATCCAGGAGGCAGTGGACTGGCTGGTCAAGGAGAATTTGAAGCTGTGGAATGGCACCGTGGACGCCTTCCATCGCCGGGCCGAAGCGGATGCGAAGAATGACGATGTGATCGGCCGGGTGGGACGCGAGTTCGCGTACAACCGCGAAGAGGTCTACGCGCGCATGCGCCACAACGCGGAGCAGCGCCTCTCCTCCTACGACGTCAACGTCGAGAGCCGCCGCATCATCGACAACGCCATGCGCGCCGTCCTGCACTCCTTCGGCCTCGGCGCCGGAGCCTTGGGCCTCGGCTACCTGCTCACGACCGCCGTCAGCAGCACCGCCGTCGACGTGACCGGCCTCACCGCCGCGACCATGCTCCTCGTGACCAGCTTCCTGATCCTCCCGTACAAGCGCACCAAGGCCAAGGAAGAGTTCACGCGCCGCATCGAAGAGCTGCGCAAACACCTGCAGGAATCGCTCGACCGCGAGTCCGGCACCGAGATCGACCGCATGCTCCGCGGCATCACCGGCGCCTTCGAGCCCTATCAACGCTTCTACGCCGCCGAGTCAGAGAAGATCGAGCGGTTCGCGGAGAAGCTGGGCAAAGTAGAGACAGAAGCGCGCGAGATCACGGCCGAGATCGAGAAGCTTCGCTGACACCGCAAGCTCTGAACATGTCCCGCGCCCGCGCTCTCCTTGCCGCCTCCTGGATCGGTTTCGTTGGTTTGTCCTGTAAGCGAGCAGAGCTGCCGGCCCCTTCGCGCGACATTCCGGTCATCGTGATTTCGATCGACACGCTCCGGTCCGATCGTCTGCCAGTCTACGGTTATGCGCGGGGAGTCACTCCCGCGATCGATCGATTCCGGCGCGATTCGGTCCTCTTCACGAAGGCGTTCAGCCATTGCCCTCTGACGCTTCCTTCCCACGCGAGCCTGCTCACGGGAATGCTTCCGACGCGGCATGGAGTTCGGGACAATGTCGGATACGTCCTCGGGACGACGCAGCCGACGCTCGCGACGACGCTGGCGTCCGGCGGCTACCGCACGGGCGCCGCGGTCTCGAGCTACGTGCTGCGCCGCGCGACCGGGATCGCCCGCGGATTCGAGTTCTTCGACGACCGCGTCGAGACCGGCGCGGACGGGCTCCGGACTCAGGCCGAGCGCGACGGCGACGCGACGCGCCTGGCGCTCGAGTCGTGGCTGGGGGCTTCCGGGTCCCACAGAGTCTTCGCTCTTCTCCACATCTACGAGCCGCACGCCCCGTACGGCAACCCTCTCGATTTCACGAACGACAGCGAGGCCTACGACGCAGAGATCACGCGCGCGGACGCGATCGTCGGACGCTTTCTGGACACGCTCCGCCAGCGCGGTCTCTACGACGACGCGCTGGTCATCCTTCTCTCCGATCACGGGGAAGGATTGGGCGATCACGGCGAGGACGAGCACGGCGTCCTGCTTTATCGCGAAGCCCTGCAGGTTCCGCTTCTCGTAAAGCTGCCGGGTTCCGCACGGCGAGGGGAGACGATCGACGCGCCCGCAGGACTCGCGGACGTCTTGCCAATGACACTCGCCAGTCTCGGCTTGCCTCCCGTGTCAGGCGTTGACGGGCGCAATCTACTCGCCGCGGACCCAGCCGGGAGCGGCCGGAAGATTTACGCCGAGACGTACTTTCCGCGACTCCATTTCGGCTGGCACGAGCTGCGCTCGCTCGTGGGCGACGAGTATCACTACATCGACGCTCCAACGCGGGAGCTCTACCGGTATCGAAGCGATCCGAACGAGAAGAACAACCTGGCGGCGAAAGACAGGCGGGTGGCCTTCGCGCTGGCCGGAGAGCTCGCCTTGATGGGCACTTCTTTCGAGCCTCCTTCGGCAGTGGACCCTGAGGATCAGAGAAAGTTAGCGGCCCTCGGATATCTCGGCGGACCCGCGGCTCGCGGCGCGTCCCTCGCGGATCCGAAAACCAAAGTGGCTTCCCTGCGGCAGCTCCGGCTGGGGACCGACCTTGTCCGGCGCGGAGAGGGGCGGCGCGCCTTCCCTCATCTCGACCGATTCGTCAAAGAAAATGGCGAGATCGCGGATGGTTGGTGGTGGAGAGCACAGGCGCTCCGTCAGGCAGGACGGCCTCAGGAGGCGCTCCGGTCGCTCGAGGAGGGACGGCGCCGGTTTCCGGAGGATACGAATCTCATGCTCTCGGCGGCCGATCTGCTTTTCGAGTCGGGCCGGCTCGAGGACGCTCGCGCCGCCGCGATGGCCGCGATTCCGGCAGACGGCGTGCTCGCCCGCGAGTTTCTCGCACGGATGGAACTGCGAAGGAAACGCTACGACGCGGCGGAAAAAGAGCTGCTCGCGGCGCTCGTCCTTGCCCCGGACCGGACCGAGACGCTCATGCTCATGGCGGAGGCCATGCGCGCGGCAAAGCGCCCGGCCGAGGATTTGAAATGGCTCGACCGGGCGGCGGGAGAGATCGCCTCGCGCCAGCTCCCACCGATCGAAGGTCTGCACTTCCACCGCGGAGAGGCGCTGCTCGCGCTTTCTCGCGTGAGAGAGGCGGAGGCCGCGTTCCGTCGCGAGACCGAGCTCTACCCACGGCATTACGAGGCCTGGGGGGGGCTCGCTGTGGTGACGGGCGCGCAGGGAAGGCGGGAGGAAGCGCGGGCGATTCTGGTCGAGGCGATGAAGAAGAACGGCGACGCGAAAATGCGCCGCCTCGCGATCGAGAGCTTGCAGGTGCTGGGCGATGCCGAGGGCGCGCGGCGGATCGCGACCTCTCCTCGGCGGTGAGACAAAGTGATGGATGACAGCGCACGTGGTCTGGCCCTGCCGCGCGCCGCACATCAACAAAAAGGCCCCGGTCTTGCGACCGGGGCCGTTCTCTGACAAACCGATGCGTCTCGGTCTAGAAGCGGAGACCGAGGGAGAACTGATACGTCCGCGGAACCTGGTACGAGGCCGTGGAGGTCGGAGTCCCGAACGTGGTGGCCTTCTGCCAATGCGCTCCCATTGCAGTGCAGTCGGCCGCGGCGGCTCCCTGCGGGCATTCGATCGGGGTCGTTGTAAATGGGTTGAAGGCGATCAGTCCCGATGCCGCCCCGTTGTTCCGGCGCGTCCGGACGGTCGCGTTTGGCGAGACGACAGCATCCTCGTCTAATGCGTTGAAGATCTGGCCGACTGCGAAGAGCTGAGCTTTCCGGAGGGGGAAGCTGTAGTTCAGGGACAGATCGGTGTTGGTCTCATTGTCAGCGCGGAATGCCCCGCGGTCGCTGAAGAAGTAGTCGTGCGAAACCCCCAGCTGATTGCGAATGTAGCCGGGATTGGCGATCAATCCCGGGAACGTGGCGATACGACCTGAGGCGTCGATGTTCCCGATCGCCGAGTAGGAGATTCCCGAATCAAAACGCTGGAGTACCGAGATGTCGAAGGTTCCGATCGGGGTGGGGAGCTGGTAGCCAGCCCAGACGCGGGCGCGATGCGTCTGGTCCTGTGCGAGGAAGCCTGATGGGCGGCGATTCGGGTAGGACAGATATTCGGGATACCAGGTGCTGAGCGGAAGATTCCGGATCGTGGCCGTTCCGGCCCCTTCCCCGACATCGTTGCCTTTGAGCTCCGACCAGGTGTAGCCGCCGCCGAAGTTGAAGCGCCCGGCCCTGAAATTCGAGTAGAGCTGCACGCCGCGATAGGTCCGCTCGGTCTCGTCGTCTTCATTGATCGTGAAGGAAAGGTCACCTCTGTTGCCTTCGGGGTCCGCCTTCGTTCCGGTGCTCCTGTCCAGTTGTCCGGCGTAGAAATTCTTGAAATCGCGCGAGACCAGGTCGACGCGAACGAAGCCGTTGTTGAGGATCTGGACGCCGTAGCCGAGAGTGATCTCGTCGACACCAGGCGATGCGATCCCGTCGGGGAATTCCGCGGTGAAGCCTGCGATACTCGATCCGAGGTATCCATCAGCCGCGTTGCGATTCGCGATGCCGCCGATCCCGTCGAACCAGGCAAAGACCTGCGCCATCGCCTGACGTGTGGAGATCAGTTGTGCCGCCGGCGTCCCTGTGGGGTTGATCGGTGTTCCGCGATAGGTCCATTGAAACAGCGAGGGGTTCCCGGCGGCCTGGCCGCTTCCGCCGACGTTGCCATCCGCGACCTTGGTCACGTAGGTAGCGTAGTTGAAGTTCACGCGATGGCGTCCATTCGCGAAGAGGTCATAGATCACCCCAAGGCGCGGGCTGATTGCGCTGTCGTCTGAAATGGCGTTTCCCGAGGCGTCGGAGCCGTCGTTCTTGTCGTACCGGGCTCCCAGATTGAAGCTGAAACGATTGTTCAGCTCCCATTTGTCGTTGAGAAAGAGCGATTGTGTCTGGTAGTCAGTCCCCTTCGAGAGCTCGAAGATTGGCCGGTAGCGGAACGTGGTGCCGGTGTCGAAGCGTGGGAACCATGTCGAGCCCACGATCTCCCCGCCGCCGATGAACATTTCGAACTGGCTGGCGGATTGGTAGTTGTTGGCCGCCCGGGTTTCGGCGTAGTCTTCCACGCCGAAAACGAGGTTGTGAGCACCCAGCGATGCGGTATTGAGGTAGTACGTGGCTTTTGCCACCCACGAGTCGTTGTTTCTCCCCTCGTCGTTGTTGCAGACGCCGCAGAAGACCGGAGCGTTCGCGAAGGCACCGCGGCCGAGGTCGTAGAGCCAGGTGCCGATGATGCGGTCGGTATCGTTGCCCCCGCTGCTGACGAACGTAAAGGCTTTTTCCGCGTACTGAGCCTCGATCATCAGGCTGTTGGTGATCACCCCGCTGTAGTGAAATGACTTCAGTGTATTAGGCAGTACCCGGTTCGGATCGACCGTGTCCAGATCGAGGATGTTCTGGAACGCGTTGTTGAGCTCCGTGCGTTCGATCTCGAGATAGGAAGCGACCAGGCTGTGACGGGGTGTCACCTGTCCGGTCAGTTTTCCTTCCAAACGCGTCTCGTCTTCGCCGAAGACGTAGGGAAGGTTGGTGAATCGCGTGAACCGCTGATCGGAGCGCTCGAACTTCCGTCCGGCGCCAAAGAACCAGAGCCTGTCGCGGAACACGAAGCCGCCCAGGGTGGCTTCGTAGGTCTGGTCGATGACGTCGATGTGATCGGCTTCTGTCGGGAGCGGAGTCTTCGCCAGCCAGTCTGGATTGGTGAGGCTGTCGCGGAACGAGCCCGAGAACTGGTTGCCGCCCGACTTGGTGAGCGTCGCCACCACGCCGCCCGTAAATCGGCCGTATTCAGCGGAGATCCCTCCTGTCAGGACGGTGGTCTCCTGGATGGCATCTTCGATGAAGAGGTTATGCGGCTGGCCTCGGAGGTTCTCGCCGACGACCACGCCGTTGACGAGAAAGAGGTTTTCCGCAGACGGAGCGCCGGAGATGGTGATCTGATTGTTCACGCCACTGCTGCTCACGCCTGGAGCGAGAAGCGTGATGCCGCGGATCGTTCGCGGGACGGGCAGCTTGCTGACCTCTTCGCTCGTGAAATTGCGGGCGACCTGCGTGGTCTCGAGAGCGGCGGGAGCCGAAGCGGTCACCGTGATGGCTTCAGACACAGCGCTCACTTTCAGGTCGGCGTCCACTCGACTGGTTTGTGCCAGCGAGAGAGTGACGGTCTTCGAGATAGGTGCGAGGCCCGCCAACTCGGCCCGCACGGTGTAGGCCCCCGGGGTGAGACCGGGGAAACTGTACCCGCCTGAATCGCCGGTCACAGTGGTCCGCGTCCCCTGCATTGCGGGCGACGAGATCGTCACGGTTGCCCCAGGGAGAGGACTTCCGTCAGACGTGATCGTGCCGGTGAGAGAAGCTGTGGTCTGGGGAAATGCGCTCGTCGCGATCAGCAGAATCGCCACGACCGCGGTAAGGCGGAAAAGAGCCCTCATCGTGCTACCTCCTCATATTCTGGGTTGGTTGACGAGAAACCGTGGTTGGACTGGATGCGAAGAATTGTTGCATATTCACCGCCCCCACGAAACACTTTGATAACAGATTGGTTTCAAAAGAGTTACGTCGCGTTTGCGCGAGCGTCAGGCTCGTCGGGATTCAAACCGTTGTGGGGGTGCCGACATTTTCCTGGATTCCGGCCCTCACCTCGAGGTCTATCGTCGGCCACGGCGGTTAACCGGAGTTTTCATTCGCAGGCGCTTCCGGGCCCCTCGATCCAAATGTTCTGCTTCCGAGCGCGGGCGTCGAGTTGCCCATGGAGGCCGGGTGTCTTCGAAGAACTGCCTTGGCGATTCACGTCGACTCGTTCTTCGGCATGTCGTGACCATCCACTTCGTTTCTCAACCATCACGACGTTTTCTGCGAGCCTTGCGGGACGATTCTCGGTTCGACCGGATTCTTCCCGCGGGTGCGAGAGCAGCGGGGACGGTTCGAAGTTCGAGCCCTGCGACGCGTCGCCCTCCCACACATCTATAATCCACCGCGTTTGGATACGACCCTCCGCATCATTCCCCTCGGCGGCCTCGGCGAGATCGGGATGAACCTCATGGTTTACGAGTGTGGCGACGAAGCCATTCTCGTGGACTGCGGGATGATGTTCCCAGACGCTGCCACTCGCGGCGTCGACGTCATCGTTCCGGATATGACGTACATCTTCGAGAACGCGGCGAAGTTCAAGGCACTGTTCCTCACACATGGGCACGAAGACCACATCGGCGCGGTGCCGTTTCTCGTGGACCGTGTGCCTCTCCCCATCTACGGACTGCCGCTGGCACTCCAGTTCGTGGCCGATAAGTTCGAGGAGTTCGGCATCCATGACATCGAGCTGCGCGCCATGCAGCCGCGCGATGTGGTGGAGGTCGGTGCGTTTCGGGTCGAGGCCCTGCGGGTCACCCATTCCATCGTCGACGCGGTCGGATTCGCGATCACCACTCCCGCGGGGACGATCATTCATACCGGCGATTTCAAGATCGACCACACCCCCGTCGATGCGAAGCCGACAGACCTGTCCCGCTTCGCTCATTACGGCGAGCAGGGGGTGACGCTGCTCGTGAGCGACTCCACCAACGCCCTGGTTCCCGGTCACGGTCCCTCGGAGCGCACCGTCGGGAACGCACTCGATCGCGTCTTCGCGAACGCGACCGGCCGGATCTTTGTGACCACCTTCGCCTCGCACATCCACCGCCTGCAGCAGGTGATCGATCTCGCGCGCAAGCATCGACGCAAAGTCTTTCTCGTGGGGCGCTCGATGATCGACAACGTGGAAACGGCGGAGCGGCTCGGGTACCTCCGGTTCCCTCGGGAGGTCCGCGCGAGTGCCACGGACGGCAACCCGCGCGAGCTGGTCATTCTCAGCACGGGCACACAGGGCGAGCCGTCATCCGCCCTGACACGCATGTCCATTGGCGAGCACAAGCAGGTCACGATCGAGCGCGGGGACCTCGTGATCATGTCGGCGCGCACGATTCCGGGAAACGAGCGCGCGGTGTCGCACGTCATCGACAACCTCCATCGCCGCGGCGCCGAAGTCATCCACCACGAGCAGGCCGACGTTCACGTCTCCGGCCACGCCTGCCAGGAAGAGCTGAAACTGATGCTGAACATCACCCGGCCGAAGTTCTTCATCCCGATGCACGGGACCTTGCGACACCTCCTCCATCACGCGCGCCTGGCGGAGCAGTGCGGCGTGGCGCACGGACTGGTGATCACGAACGGGCAGGTGGCCCGGCTCGAGGGCGGTCGCATGGACGTGCTCGAGAACCGCGTGGCGTTCGGCAAAGTCTTCATCGATTCGCAGGCGGAGGAAGTGCCGGAGGTGGTGGTCCGCGACCGCCAGCATCTGGCCGAGGATGGGTTCGTCATCGTCGTGGTCGCCGTCGACTCGAGTGGTCGCCTGATCCGTGATCCGGAGATCATCACCCGGGGCCTGGTACACGTCGATGCCAGCCAGGACGTCCTCGGCGAGGTGCGTCAGAAGCTGGTTGGCATGTTTGACGAAAGTCACGCCGATGAGCTTCGCGACTCAGACCTTCTCCAGGAGAAGATGCGCGCGTTGCTGAAACGCTATTTCCGGAAGAGCATGGGCGCGCGGCCGATGATCCTGCCGGTGATCTGGGAGATGTGAGGAGGGGCTGAAATTAAAAATTGAAAATTGAAAATTGAAAAACGTCCAACCCCGGTTTCTATTTTTCAATGTTCAATTTTCAATTTTCAATTCGCTTTCAACACGAATGTCCATCATCGAAGCGATCGTTCTCGGCCTGGTGCAGGGTCTGACAGAGTTCATCCCCATCAGCTCCACCGGTCACCTCAAGCTCGTCCCCGAGCTCCTCGGCTGGGGCGATCCCGGCGCGGCCATCTCTGCCGTCATCCAGTTCGGGACCATTCTCGCGGTGATCCTCTATTTTCATCGCGACATCTTCCGGCTGACAGTCGGTTTCTTCCGCGGGATCATCACGCGCAGGCCGTTTGCCGATGACGACTCCCGCGAAGCCTGGTACGTCATCTTCGCGACCATCCCGATCGTAGTCGTCGGCGTGCTGCTCCAGGATCTGATCAAAGGCGTCTTCCGCAGCACGTGGGTGGTGACGTTTCAGCTGATCTTCATCGCCGTGCTGATGCAGGCCGCCGAGGCGTATGCGAAGCGGCGAGGGTTGCGGCATCGGGAAGAGTTCAATGCGAAGGACGCCTGGATCATCGGTGCCGGACAGTGCATTTCGCTCATCCCGGGCTCGTCGCGCAGCGGCTCCACGATCATGACCGCCCTCTTCCGACGCGTTCCCCACGATTACGCGGCGCGGTTCTCGTTCATCATGAGCATCCCGGCAATCACCGCCGCGGGCGTCTTTCAGCTGTTCGACGAGCGCGAGCAGCTCGCGGCGATCGGTACCACGCCGATCCTCGTCGGGATCACCGTCGCGTTCATTTCCGGCTGGGCTTCGATCTACTTCCTCCTGCGCTATCTCCGCACGCACACAACCCACGTCTTCATCTACTACCGCTACGTCCTCGGTGCGGTGATGGCCATCCTGCTCATCACGGGGCACGCCAAGTGATCCGGTTTCTCCTGACTCTTCTGCTGCTGTCATCATGCGTGGCGATGCCGCAACCGGACTCGCGCTCGGACAGGCGCTCGACCTCCCGCTACCTCGCCCTCGGCGATTCGTACACGATCGGGGAGAGCGTGGCCGAGGAGGGGCGCTTCCCGAATCAGCTCGCGGGGGACCTCGGGATTGCAGCGCCGCGGATGATCGCGCAGACCGGCTGGACCACGGATGAGCTGAATGCCGCGATCGACACGGGGAATGTCACCGGGACCTACGACCTGGTGACGCTGCTCATCGGCGTCAACAATCAGTACCGCGGACGCGATGCCGAGGAGTACCGAAGCCAGTTCTCGGCGCTGCTGCAGCGCGCGATCGGATTCGCCGGCGGCGACGCGAAGAAGGTCGTGGTGGTGTCGATTCCCGACTGGGGAGTGACGCCTTTTGCGGAAGGCCGCGACCGCGCGAAGATCGCATCGGAGATCGACCGCTACAACGCCATCAATCGCGAAGAGGCTTCACGCGCAGGTGCGCGGTACGCGGACATCACCGCGATCTCCCGCGGCAGCGATCCCGGGCTCGTCGCACCGGACGGACTGCATCCCTCGGCGAAGCAGTATGGGGAGTGGGTGAGAGTGATCGCTCGCGTTGCTCGCTGATGCTGTTGTCGGTTCTCGGTTGTCGGTTGTCTGAGAATCCTCGCCCTGATAGCGAATTGCGCCGAGTGCTGTCCGGCGAGAGATCGCAGACAACCGATGCTGTCGTCGGTTCTCGGTTGTCGGTTGTCTGGTAATCCTCGCCTTGATGGCGATTTGCGCCGAGTGCTGCCCGGCGAGAGATCGCAGACAACTGACAACCGACAACCGACAACGCGAAGCTCAGTCGCTGAGCACCTGGACCTCGGGGATGTTCCGGTACTTCTCGGCGAAGTCGAGCCCGTAGCCGATCACGAACTGCGGCTCGATCGCGAAGCCGACGAAATCGGGCGTGAAGGGCACCTTGCGGGCTTTGGGCTTGTCGAGGAACGCCGCCGTTTTCACTTTCACGGCGCCGCGGCTCTCGATGTAGCTGTTCACTTCACGGATCGAGAGACCGCTGTCGACGATGTCCTCGACGATCAGCACCGACTTGCCGCGCATGTCCATCTGCGGCTCCTTGAGAATGGTCACCACGCCGGACGAGTACTTCTGGCTGCCGTAGCTGGAGACCTGAATGAAGTCGAGGGCGACGTCCATGGACATCTGCCGGACCAGATCGGTGCAGAAAAACACTGCCCCCTTCAGGACGCAGAGCGCGATCAGCTCGGTTCCCGCGAATTCGGCGCTGATCTCCTTTGCCATCTCGGCGACGCGGCGGTCGATTTCTTCGCGGCTGATTAACGTCGTCTGTGCCATTCGTGCCAGAATCATAGCATCCGGAGTTGATGTGACCGTCCTCGAGCTGAGCACGCTGCATGCGCGGTACGTCCGCACTTCCGATCGCTGTAAAGCGATCTGGACGTACCACCAATTCGCAACTGGCGCCTACCGCAATCTCCTGGGCAGCCCCGCGCCCTACGACATCGACTACAACCGCATCGTGGAGTCGGTCAAGCAGGTATCGACGATCCTCAATGCGTCGCAGATGACGGCCGCTTCGGAGGCTCTAGACCGGATCGACATCATGCTGGGGCGGGTGACACAGACGCTCCTCGACGCTGACGACGGCATCGCGCCGTCCATCCTCCGGCGCTTCTTCGAGCGTCTGAAGCGGCAGGACGACCAGATCATTCACTTCCTGATCAAGTTCTATCTCTATGCGGACGCCGTGGAGGCGGATCGCCGCGACAAGCTGGACTTCCTTTTTACCCGTCTCGGCGAGGATTACGTGGCCGAGCGAGGGGAGTATGTCCCTCGCGAGCTTCTGCAGCTGCGCCAGTCCGTGACCGCGCTCGTCTCTCTGCTCCGTCTGGGAGACGCGCCGCGGGAGGAGGTCGTTCGCCTGATCCGCGCCGTCCGCACCATGCGTGACGATATCGGCGCGATCGAGGATTTCGACGACCTGGTGGTGAAGAACGGGATGCGCAATGCCCGGTCCTTCAAGCATCGCGTGGGTGATCTGTACTTTCAGCCCGACATTCTGCTGGCTGTGATCGAAATGAACGTGGAGACGAAGAACCGCTACCTTCGCCTCTACGGACCGGAAGAGCAGCGTCTGATCGAGGAGACAGAGAAGCTCGTCGAGCACGGAGCGGCCATCGCGCGGAACTTCGGGAGTGCGAACCCCGGCCTGGTCGATGAGATCGCCCGCTTCAGGATTCACAAGGAGCGCTTCGACTCGCTGCGTGCGGAATCGAACGTGAAGTCGGATGTGGTGGCGAGGCTCAAGGCGAGCATGAACAGCATCCTCGCGCAGCTCGATGGAGGTCTGGATCCTGATGAGGAAACGCCCAACCTCCCGGAATCATTCTTCGACGAGGCGCAACACAGCGAGGAGATCACGGAACGTTTCGGACACGCCGACCCCCTGGTGGCCTTTCTGCAGCGCATCGCAACCGCGATCGGCCTGGTCGACACGAGCGTGGACCCCGACGAGATGGTGCAACTTCCCTGCGCTCGCGAGCTCCGCCTGGAGCCGTGGGAGGCTGCCGCGTATCAGAAACTCTTCGAACGCCGCCGGCCCGAGGAGGAGGAAGACAACGAGGAGTTGTGGGTGGTGTATTTGAGGGCGGCGGCGTTGAGGATGAAGGTTGACGAGGAGGCGACGATCATGGCTACGGCCATGGCGGGCGGCGTACGTCCGGAGCAGGAACTGCTCGCGCGTGCCAAACGCAGCCTCGGTCTGGCCAAGGAGCTCGACGAGCAGTTCAACGACTTCC
Organism: Acidobacteriota bacterium; assembly: GCA_031388865.1. Taxonomy (GTDB): domain Bacteria; phylum Acidobacteriota; class Thermoanaerobaculia; order Gp7-AA8; family Gp7-AA8; genus QHVT01. The sequence continues at coordinate 16,340 of JANMSA010000591.1, forward strand.
TCCAGGAAGCTGTTTACTACGCAAACCGGAGGATCCTCCATCAGCTGTACCGGTCCCGATTCCGTCTCCTCCGCGGCTTCTCCGGGCTCTGGCTGATCTACGACCGCCAGTCGTGACGCTGTTGCTGTCATCCCGAGCGTGAGTCGAGGGACCTGGGCGGGTGGTGCGACAGACATGAGCATTTGATGCCCCTCCCTCCCTGGACCCTCGACCCGGGCGCTCGGGATGACAGCCGCGCTGACGCGCAGCAGGTGTGGATGCATCTCGCGCAACGACACGCTTCTCAACGCCTCACGCTAGAATCCGCAGCGCAATGAAGACCTACCGCTTTCTTCACGACGGTTGCATCTCCGAGTCGCATGAGGTTCCCGAGCACGCGACCCTCCTTGTCCCGGTGCTGCCTACCAAGATCGTTTGCGTGGGACGGAACTACGCAGACCACGCCAAGGAGCTGGGGAACGAGGCGCCGTCGGAGCCAATCCTGTTCCTCAAGCCGTCGAGCGCGCTTCTCGCGCCGGGTGGCACCATCGTGCGTCCGGCGGTTTCGCAGCGTGTAGACTTCGAAGCGGAGCTGGCCATCGTCATCGGTCGTGTTGCCACGAACGTCCCGGCGGCCCGCTGGCGCGACTACGTGCGCGGTTTCACCTGTGCGAACGACGTCACCGCGCGCGACCTGCAGAAAAGGGATGTGCAGTTCACGCGCGGAAAGAGTTTCGACACCTTCTGCCCGATCGGCCCGTGCATCGAGGACGAGGTCGACGTCTCGGACGTGCGCATCACCACTCGCGTGAACGGCGACGTCCGGCAGGATGGACGAACTTCGCAGATGATCTTTCCACCCCCATTCCTCCTGGAGTTCATCAGCGCCATCATGACGCTCATGCCGGGAGACCTGATCCTCACCGGTACACCGGCCGGGGTCGGACCGATGAGCGCGGGCGAGACGGTCGAGGTCGAGGTGGAGGGAATCGGGGTGCTGAGGAATGCAGTGGCGTAACGAGCTCACGCGTCGCTTCCCAGGGCTGGCATCCTTCGGTCCTGGCCACTACGTCGTCGGCGGCGCCATCCGTGATCTTCTCCTGGGACGGGAGCCTGCGGACGCCGACGTCGCGTGTGCCGATCCGCTGTCCGCAGCGAAGTCGATCAGCCAACGCGTCATCCGTCTCGGCGGTGAAGAGCACCTCAGCGCCTACCGCGTGGTCCTGGCGGCGCAGGTGTACGACTTCGCGGAGCTTTTGGAGCGCGACATCGACGCCGATCTTGCCCGTCGCGACTTCACCGTGAACGCGATGGCCGTCGATCTCGCCGCGGATGTTCTCCTCGACCCGCACAACGGACAGAGCGACGCGAAGGCGCGCGTGGTGCGGATGGTCGGCGCGGCGAACTTTGATGACGATCCTCTTCGCGTGCTGAAGGGCGTGCGGATGGCCGTGAAGTACGGCTTCGAGATCGAGGCCGCAACGTTGGAAGCGATGCGCGCTCGGGCGCCGAAGATCCTGGCGATCGCTGCCGAGCGGGTGACGTATGAGCTTTCCGTCATCTTCTCGTCGGATGGTCTTCGCAGCGCGCTCACGCTGCTCCAGCGTACCGGCCTCGCTGATCCGTTGGGGTTGCGGACGCGCCAGCTTGCTGCGGACGACGTCACGGTGGCAGGCGCATTCGCGCTGCTCGTCGATGATCCGCGTGCTTACGCGAAACGCTGGCGCTGGAGCGAAGTCCTGCTGCGCGATGTGCTCGCCCTGAAACGGCTCATGGAGCAGCACGATCGCATCGCGTTGTACGACGCAGGCGAATCGGTCACCCGGCAACTGCCGGCCGTGCTTCGCGCGCTCGGTCGTGAGGACGCTCTCGAGCTACCCGACTTTGCAACGCGCGCCCTCCTCACAGGAGAGGAGATCACGACGCTCGCCGGAATCGAGCCGGGAAAGGAACTGGGCCGCCTGAAGCGCGCCCTGCTCGAGGCGCAGCTCCGCGGAGAGGTCACGGCCAGAGAAGACGCGGAGATCTTCGTGACTCTACGGGTTGGCGGTGACGGGTGACGGTTGGCGGTTGGCGGTTGATGGGAGCTTGGGCCGGGGCCGTAGGCAGTAGGCGGTAGGCAGAAGCAGAGTCAAAGGCAGTGGCAGAGTCAAAGGCGAAGCAGGATCAAGGGTCCACGAAGAAAAGGGGCTGCGCTGGCGGGCTTGGCTTCTTCTCGCCCCTGCCTACTGCTCCGCCAACCGCCACCCGGCCTACTGAGTCAGCGTGATGTCCACTTCGCCCGCAGTGACATGCACATTCACGTGTGTCTTTCCCGTCGCGTTGAAATAGTGCGTGCGGCCTGGGAGGATGCCTTCGCGGGTGACGATCTCGGAGCCGAGGTTGGTGTTCACTTCGCCGATGCGGCAGGAGGCGTTGAGCTCGCGGACGCGCGAACGGGGGACGCGCAGCTCGACTTCGCCCGCGCGCAGATCAATGTTCACGTCGCCGAAGTCGCCGGCCATGTCCACCTCTCCGGCTGAGGTATCGAACCGGACGTCCAGGCCCGCCGGGAGCTCGAGACGGAGATCAACGCCGGTGAACTTCTGCGCGCGCCAGCTGGACGCGTTCTTTCCGAATCTCCGGCGCACGATCGCTTCCGCGCCGTTGACCGAGATCTCCACGCTGGTGTCGTCGACGACCTTCTGCGCCCAGATGCGCTCGCGCTGTCCGTCGTAGTCCCGGGAGGTGACGCCGGACACGCCGATACGGTCATTGCTGCCGTTGCGGACCGTGAAACTGCCGAAGGGGATGTCGATCAGCACCCGCTGCACCTGGCCACGTGCGACCGCTGACTGGAAGCGGTGCTCGACATCGTCTGCGAGCACGGATGGGGCAGTGGAGAGCACTGCGATCGAGATGGCGAGGAGGACAGGGAGCTTGCGCATGGATTCAGTTACGCAGGAGGGCGGGCAAAGTTGCGCCCAGCAAAAAGGCGAGCCGGCAACTGCCGGCTCGCCGAGTACGACTCCCCAAAGATTGGTGTGAAGCTTATTTCTTTTTGGACGACTTCTTGGCGCTGGTCTTCTTTGCAGGCGCGGCCTTCTTCTTTGCAGCCATTAGAACTCACCACCTTTCATGCCTTACGGGACCTCCCGGTCGCGCTTCTTGGCATAACACGCCGGATCTCTCCGGCAATCGTTAAACGGAGTGGAAGAAACGAGAAGAGACGGGGGCTGACGACCTGCGGCGTTACTGAATCTTTCATCCAGTTGGCGATCATCATTTGTCTGAATGAAATCTAGGATCGTTAAGTCATATTGTCAAGTAATAGTTTATGAAAATCGTAATTTGAACGCGACGTTCCACGATGTTCCACGGTTCGGACGGGCGCGTTCCGCACTCGATGCTGTGCACTTTCGGCGCGCCTGAAGACCTTCAGGCGCTCTGCGTCGCTGCCTGCAGCAGCTCCGTCATCGCCTTCGCGCCGCGGTCCCATCGCCACGATCGCGCGCGTTCGGCGCCGCTCGCAGCCAGCTCCCGTCGCAGCGATTCGTCTTCGAGGACGCGCGTGATCGCGGACCGCAACGCTTCGCGATCGCCCGGAGTGACGAGCAGCGCGGCTCCTTCGGCGTAGTCGGGGATCGCACCCGTACGTGTCGCGACCACCGGAGCGCCGCACGCCATGGCCTCCAGCGGAGGGATGCCGAAGCCCTCATGGTGCGATGGATAGACGAACAGCCTCGCGCCGCGATACAGCTCTCGCAGCCGCTCGCGGGTCACGTACCCCGTGATCTCGACGCCCTCTTCGTTTCCGAAGTGCGTTCCCCAGCCGGCGTCGCCGCACAGCACGAGCCGCGGCCGTGGACCGCGCAACGAGCGCCACGCCTCGAGCAGATCCTCGATGCCCTTCCGCGGCTCGAGCGTCCCGGTGAAGAGGATGTAATCACTCTGCGCTCCTTCGCCAGGGGTGAAGAACTCGTCCACCCCGTTGGGGACGATCTCGATCTTCGACGCGGCGACGCCAAAACCGCGCATCGCTTCATCCGCTACGCGGCGCGAGACGCAGGCGACGCGCGACGCGCGATCCAGGCTCGATCCAATGAAGAGGTTGAAAGAGAGCACCGTCTTCATCCTGTGCCGCAGCGGCATGGTGATGGACGTGAAGTCGTGCAGCGTCACCACCGACGGCTTCCGCCACGCCAGCGGCAGTGTTCCGTGCGGGCCCCACAGCACATCCGCCTCGATCCTGGGCAGCAGCAGCTGTTGCCACAGCACGCCCAGCGGAGCGTGATCCACACGAAACCGGCAGTGCTCCAGTCCCGCACGATCGACGATGTCCGCATGCGAGGCAATGACCGGGTCGAGACCCAGTCGCCGCGCGATCTCCGCCGTGTGAACCCCGATCCCGGTGCGATTCCCGACCAGAGGACGGCCGTCGATGAGCAGTCTCACGGTGTTCGAGTCTACAAGTCTTCCAGTTTTCGAGCCCTCGAGTCTTCGAGTCTTCGAGCCTTCGAGCCTTCGAGTCTTCCAGTCTTCGAGCTTTGGCTTCGAGTCTCCAAGTCTCACAGTCTCATAGGTTCACAGTCTCATAGAGGCCCTTGCCACGAGCACCTATGAGACTGTGAACCTATGAGACTGTGAACCTCTTCGTCACTCGAAGACTCGAAGACTCGAAGACTCGAAGACCCGACGACCTGAAGACCTGAAAACTAC
>JANMSA010001079.1:0-3076 GCA_031388865.1 Acidobacteriota bacterium
TCTTCATCAGCCACAAGCTGCCCGAGGTGCTGTCGGTGGCGCAGCGCGTGGTGGTCATGCGCGCGGGGAGGGTTGTCCTCGATACGCAGGCGGCGACCGCAGCCGAGATCGCGGACGCGATGGTGCCGCGGTCCACGCTCCCAGTTCACGGTACGACCCTCCGGGCGAGGGGCGCGGTCGCTTTCCAGTACGCCAATCTCACCGTTCACGAACAGGAGATCGTCGCCATCGTCGGCGTGGCCGGCAACGGCCAGTCCGCGCTTGCGACGCACCTTCTGGAGACGCTTCCCGCGGCGGCGCACATCCCCGAGGACCGCACGCGAGACGGCGTGATCGCGCAGATGTCCATCGCCGAGAACCTCGCGCTGAAGTCCGTGCGCAACGCGGGAGAGATCATCGAGCTCTACTCCATCCGCGCGCGCGGACCGGAGCAACCGGCGGGCGATCTCTCCGGCGGCAATCAGCAGAAAGTCGTGCTCGCACGCGAGCTTGGTCCCCAGCCGCGGATCATCGTGGCGGCAGAGCCGACACGAGGCCTCGACATCGAGTCCACGCGCTTCGTACACCAGCGCCTGATCGACGGCGCCGCCGCCGGCGCCGCAATCCTCGTCATCACCTCCGACCTCGACGAAGCCTTCGCGCTGGCGGATGTCATCCATGTGATCTATCGCGGCAGGCTCTCCGAGCGCATGACCCCCGCGGAAGCTACGGGTCGGGTGGCCGCGCTCATGGCGGGTGTGTCATGAGAGGGAGGGAACCACTCTGGGATGACACGACTGTCGCCTGCTCGGGAGTGCCCCCTCATCCGCCTTCGGCACCTTCTCCCCCGTGCGCGGGGGAGAAGGCTCTCGAGGGGAGGTGCCGGGCGACTTACCCGTCGTCCGCTCTCGGGAAGAACAAACATCGAGAGGGGAGAAGGCTTTCGAGCGGAGGTGCTGCGCGACTTGCTCGTCGCCCGCTCTCGGGAAGAACAAACATCGAGACCCTTCTCCCCTCCGCAGAGGGGAGAAGGTGCCGAAGGCGGATGAGGGGGCGCTCCTGTGGCTTACACCAGGCTCGTTCCCTCGCTCGGGACAAACCCGTAGATGACCGCTTCTTTCAACCTCGAGGCTCCGCGTGAAGCGCGCCTTCCTCCCCCTCGTAGCCGCGCTGGTCGCGATCGGACTCCTGGCTCTTTCGGGCGCTGCGTTCGGTCACGCTCCCGGCGAACTGCTCGCGATTCTCATCGGCGGCTCCGTGGGGTCGACGTTCGCGCTGCAGAACACGCTCGTGAAATCGGTGCCGCTGCTGCTCACCGGGCTCGCAATCGTCATCGCATTTCGAGCGGGAGTGTGGAACATCGGCGGCGAAGGGCAGTTCATCGTCGGCGCGATCGCGGCACTCCTTGCGTCGCGATGGGGCGTCGCCGCAGCGCTGCTTGCGTCCATGCTCGCGGGCGCGGCGTGGGCGTCCATCGCCACTGGAATGCGACTCTGGCGCAATGCGCCGGAGGTACTGACGACGATCCTCCTGAATTTCCTGGCGCTGCATCTGCTGGGATGGTGCGTCAACGGTCCTCTGCGCGAGCGTGCCGCAATGTATCCACAAACCGATCTGGCGCAAGCCACTCTTCCCCGATTGGGCGGACTGGTGCTGGCGCTGCTCGCATGCATTGGCGTCTGGTGGCTTCTCTATCGAACAAAGGAGGGACTCCGTCTGCGGGCGACGGGTTTCAACGCATCCGCGTCACGCTGGGCGGGCATCAATGTGCGGGCACAGCTCGCGAGAGCGATGGCGCTCTCCGGCGCCGCGGCAGGCCTCGCTGGCGGCATCGAGCTTCTGGCAGTGACCCACCGCCTCTTCGAGCGCTTCACCTCGGGCTACGGATACTCCGGCATCGCCGTGGCGCTGCTCGCGCAGCTCCATCCTCTGGCCACGATCGTTTCCGCTTTCTTCTTCGGCGCTCTCGTCACAGGCGCCGGAGAGTTGCAGCGCACCGCCAGCATCTCCGCCGCTGTGGCCACGTTCGGCCAGGCCGTGGTCATCCTGATCCTGATCGGATTCGAGCATGTTCGAACTCGCCGCTGACGTTCTGCCGCTGGCGATCGTCGCCGCTACACCGCTTCTGCTCGCGGTGCAGGGGGAGCTCGTCGTGCAGCGCAGCGGCATCATCAACCTCGGCATCGAGGGGATGATGCTCGTCGCCGCGATGACCTCTGTGCTGGCCGCCCAACTCACCAGCAGCGTCACGCTCGGTTTTGCCGGCGGCGTGGCCGGTGCGCTCCTTGTCGCGGTGATCTTCGGCGTGTTCGTGATTGCGCTCCGAACCGATCAGATCGTGACCGGCACGGCCGTCAATCTGCTCGCCGTTGGTGCGACGAGCTTCGTTTACCGGGAGCTTCAGAGCAGCGCGATCTTCGTGGCGTCGGTGCCGCAGCTGCGCAGTCACGCGCTCCTGCCCGTCGTCTGGATCGCCATCCCCATCGCGCTGGCGCTGCTGCTGTGGAACACTTCGTTCGGACTGAGACTGCGCGCATGCGGCGAGAACCCGGAAGTCATCGGCAGTGCCGTGGGGCGTCATCGCGCGATTGCGCTGGGCATCCAGGCGATCCTCGCAGGCGCGGCGGGCGCTTATCTCGCGCTTGCGCTGTCGAACGGCTTCGCGGAGAACATGACCGCGGGTCGCGGCTTCATCGCGCTGGCCATCGTGATCTTCGGACGATGGAAGCTCAAAGGAGCGCTGCTCGGCACTGCCATCTTCGGAGTCGCGGCCGCGCTGCAGTACGCGCTGCAGGCGTCGTCGCGCGGCGTGCCCTATCATCTTCTCCTCGCAGTCCCTTACCTCGTCACGCTGCTGATCCTCTGCGGAATCGCGGGAAAGGTGCGCGCGCCGGAATCGCTCGGGAGATGACTGGCTGTTATCAGTTGTCGGTTGTCGGTTGTCTGCCGGTCCTCGCAATGGGCCCCAGGCTTCGCGAGTGCACCTCTGGCGAAGCGGCACAGACTACCGACAACTGACAACCGACAACTGACAACCAACATCAGGAGTCGTAATAGAACTCTTCTTTGATGATCTTTCCGTTCGCGACGGTGTAGA
>JANMSA010001111.1:0-2797 GCA_031388865.1 Acidobacteriota bacterium
GTGTCCTCTGTGTCTCTGTGGTGAACCGCCCCCCCCCGGAAGAACCCAAACGTCGCAGAGAGGTAACAACAACGCCACCCTTTGCGGCTTTGAGAGTTCGGAACTCTGCGACTATCCTCCCGCCCATGCGCCGCAAGTTCCTTCTCCTCCTGACTCTCGTCGTCGCCACCTCGGCCGTGGCGAAAGACGCCGCCCAGCTCGAGCTCGCCCTGAGGCGCCTCGGCGTCGTTGGCGGCGCTCTCTACGTCGCCGCACACCCCGACGACGAGAACACGGCCATGCTCTCCTGGCTCGCAAGTGAGCGGCTCGTGCGTACCGCCTACCTTTCCGTGACGCGCGGAGACGGCGGCCAGAACCTCATCGGGCAGGAGACCGGCCCTCTTCTCGGCGTGATCCGCACACAGGAGCTCCTCGCCGCGCGGCGCATTGACGACGCGCAGCAGATGTTCACGCGCGCAATCGACTTCGGCTACTCCAAGACTCCCGCGGAGACTCTGAAGATCTGGGGACATGACGAAGTGCTCGGGGACGTGGTCTGGGCGATCCGACGCTTCCAGCCCGACGTGATCGTGACGCGTTTCCCGACGACCGGGGAAGGCGGCCACGGACATCACACGGCTTCAGCCATGCTCGCGGAGGAGGCCTTCGTCGCGGCCGCAGATCCTGCGCGCTTTCCCGATCAGCTGAAGTTCGTCAGCCCGTGGAAAGCGAAGCGGATTTTCTGGAATCGCTTCACGGGCTTCGGGCGGCCTGTCGATCCAAACGATCCCGTCCTCGCGAAATCGCTGCGCGTCGACCTGGGCACCTATAACCCACTCCTCGGGCGCGCCTACACGGAGATCGCCGCCGAGAGCCGCAGCCAGCACAAGAGTCAGGGCTTCGGTTCCGCGGAGCGACGGGGAAGCCTGATCAACTACTACGACCTGCGCGCGGGCGATCCCGCGACGACGGACCTTTTCGAAGGAGTCGATACGAGCTGGTCGCGCTATCCGGGTGGCGAGCAGGTGGGGGCGATCCTGCAGCGCGCCGCGGGGACCTTCGACGAGAACAAGCCCGGCGCGACCGTGCCGGTCCTCATCGAGGCGGTTCGCGCGATCGAGCGTCTGGCCGCGCGACCGGAGTGGTCGGCGCAGCAGAAACCGTGGCTGGAATCGAAGAAACGGGACGTCCTCGACGCCATTCGCGCAGCCGCCGGGATTGCCATCGACGTGGCCGCTGGCGACTCCGTCGTCGCGCCGGGCGGGCAACTGCCGGTCAGCGTCACCGTCGTCAACCGCTCCGACTATCCATTCCGGCTCTCCATGGTCGCTTCGCGCTACGCGATTCCCAGCAAGGCGCCCGGAACGGCGCTGGAGAACAACAAACCCGTCAAGACCGATCTCGTGCTGAACGTTCCCAACGATTACCAGTCCTCGCAGCCATACTGGCTCGAGCAGGCGCCGTCCCAGGGGCGGTACACGGTCGCCTCGCAGCTCCTCGTCGGGCAGCCTGACAGCCCACCCGCGATCCTGATCAACGTCTCACTCGACGATCCTCAACTGAACACGCTCATCTTCACCGTGCCGGTGGTCTTCCGCTGGACGGACCCAGTGAAGGGCGAGCAGATCCGCGAGGTGGACGTGCTCCCGCCCGTGTCCATGAAGCTGGGGTCGAACGTGTACCTCTTCCCCGATGCGAAACCACGGCCGATGACGGTGTGGATGCGCAGCTACGCGCCGGCGGAAGGCGCGGTATCGCTTTTCGTCCCGCCAGGATGGAAGGCGGAACCGCAGTCCGTGGCGGTGAAGTTCGCCGCGAAGGGTGAAGAAGCTCGCGCGACGTTCCAGGTCACCCCGCCGGCGGGAGCGTCGACGAGCGCGATCAGCGCGGAGCTGAAGCTGGCGTATCGGAACGTCGTCAACGGCGTCGTCGACATCGACTACGCGCACATCCCTGCTCAGCGGATCCTCGGCGACAGTGTCGCGAAAGTCGTGCGCGCGGACATCAAACATCGCGGCTCGCGCGTCGGCTACATCATGGGATCGGGCGACGACGTTCCGGAGACGCTGCGTCAGGTCGGGTACGACGTCACGCTGCTTGCCGACACGGATCTCGATCGCGGAGACTTTGCAAAGTACGACGCGATCGTCACGGGCATCCGCGCGTACAACACCCGCGACCGCATGCGTCTAGCCCATGACAAACTGATGCAGTACGTGGAGCAGGGCGGCACGGTGGTCGTGCAGTACAACACCGCGAACGGTCTGGACGATCTGGCCGTGCCCGTGCCGGGACCCTTCCCGTTCAAGATTTCCCGCGAGCGTGTGACGGTCGAAGAAGCGCCGGTGAAGCTGCTCGCCGCCGATCATTCCGTGCTGAACACGCCGAACAAGATCAGCGCCGCGGACTTTGAGGGCTGGGTGCAGGAACGCGGCCTCTACTTCCCGAGCGAATGGGACCCACGCTACACAACCGTTCTGGCCACCAGCGATCCCGGCGACGCCGAGAAGCCAGGTGGCCTGCTCGTCGCGAAACACGGCAAGGGCACGTTCGTCTACACCGGCTACGCGTTCTGGCGGCAGCTGCCGGCCGGTGTGCCGGGAGCGATCAGAACGTTCGTGAATCTGGTGTCCCAGTGAACGAGGGCCAAGGGCCGAGGGACGAGGGCCAAGGGACGAGGGACGAGGGTCAGGGGACGAGGGACGAGGGTCAGGGGACGAGGGACGAGGGTCAGGGGACGAGGGACGAGGGTCAGGGGACGAGGGACGAGGGCCAAGGGACGGTGCTTGCAGTGGACTCGCCCCTCGGCCCACGGCCC
>JANMSA010000051.1:0-3067 GCA_031388865.1 Acidobacteriota bacterium
GCAGGCAGCACCCGCTGCATGCCGGGGGGAGTTCTTCCGGCGGCCACCGTCCTCCTCGTTCAACGGCCGGACGGCGAGGTGATCACAGAGACGTTCGCTGCCGGCCGGAATCCGCTGCTGCGGCTCGACGGCCTCGCGGACGGCGTGTACTCGTACGAGTTGCGCGGTGCGACCGCAGACTCCGTGCCGCTCGTGCAGTCCGGCACGTTCACCGTCGCGAACGGAGCGATCGTCTCCCCGGAGGCGATCGAGGACGCCCTCAAGGCGCGGCCCCTGCGGCCGGCCGTAAACACGTTCTACACGGACGACGTCTCCGCCCAGGGCGGCGTCTGCGCCGGTTTCGACTGCACCAGCAGCGAGTCCTATGGGCTCGCCTCGGCCAAGCTGAAAGAGAACAACACCCGCCTCAAGTTCGAAGACACCTCGGCCGCCGGCTTCCCGAGCACCGACTGGCAATTAAGCGCGAACGACACCTTCAGCGGCGGGGCGAACAAGTTTTTCGTCGAGGACCTCACCGCCGTCACCGTCCCGCTGGTGATCGAGGGGGGGACGCCGAACAACGCGCTGTACCTCGACAGCACCGGACGGATCGGCCTGCGCACATCCACTCCCGCCAGGGACCTGACCATCGCCAACCCCATCTCCACGATCATTCGCATGGAGCAGAGCGCATCCCCCTTCCAGGCATGGGACATTGTGGCCAATGACGCGAACTTCTATGTCCGCGACGTCAATCACGAGTTCAACCCTTTCATCATTCGTACTTTTGCCCCCAACAACTCGCTCGTGGTCGACACCACCGGCCGGATCGGCCTCGGTGTCTCGTTGCCGTCGTACCAGATTCATCACAGCAGCGGCGCGCGTCTCGACGCCGGCAGCTGGGTCAATGCGTCCAGCCGCGACATGAAACAGGACATCCATCAGCTCGACGGCGATGCAGCATTCCACGCGTTGAAAGCGCTGCAGCCGATGACCTTCGCGTACAAGGCCAACCCCGGCGAAACCCACGTCGGCTTCATCGCGGAAGACGTGCCGGACCTCGTGGCCACCTCCGACCGCACGGGACTCTCTTCGATGGACGTCGTCGCCGTACTCACGAAGGTGATCCAGGAACAGCAGCGGACGATCGAGGACCTGCAGACCCGCATGCAAAATCTCGAACGGAAAGAGTAGTCCTCCCTTTTCTCTCTGCGCGGTGGGGCGGCGGCCCGCGATTCCCGAATCGCATGCCCCGCCGCGCGTCTCCGGTCGCGCTCCGTCGGGTCGGATCGCTTGCGCGCCGACTGGTTCCCTCCTGGACCTCCACGACGACTGCAATCGGTCAGCGATTCAGGAGCGCGTCCTTCCAGCCCATCGTCACGTCGTAGGAGCGAATGGCGCTGCTGGGGTCGGCGAGCTCGTTGACGAGGAACCTCTTCCCGTCGAGGCTCAGCTCATAGCTGTAATGCGCCGTCGATTCGAACCGGAAGAGTCTCTCCGGCAGCGCGATCTCCAGCGGCTCGGTTCGCACCACGCGTGCACTCATGAGCGTTTTGTCGTCCGTGTTGAAAAAGAGCTCTGTCCCGTCACGACTCCAGCGGACAATCGCCGCCCCTGCTGTCGACACGCGCACCGACCGGCCGCCAAGCAGAGGACGCACGTAGACCTCCGACGTTCCCGTCGCATCGGACTCGTACGCCAGCCAACGCCCGTCGGGCGAGATGTCGCCCCAATCCTCGCTCGCATTCGAGTTGAGCATCGGGATCGCCTTGCCTCCGTCGAGAGGCACCAGCCAGAGGTCGTACTTTGTCGCGTCGGTAAATTCACGAACCAGCACGTACCGCCCATCCCGCGTCACACTGAGCGCCTCTTTCCCGCCTTTCTGCCCTTCCCACAGGAGCACCGGCTGCGATAGAGGATCGTCATGCTGAACGAAGAGCGCCAAGTCAAGAAGCCCACCAGTGGACGAGGTGAACACGAATCGTTCGCTGTCCGGCAGCCACAGCGGATCGGACCCGGTCCGGGGCGGCTGCGTCAGCAAGGTGCGCGTGCCGCGAGCGAGATCGACACTGAAGACGGCGCGGGTTCCGCGCTCCCCGATGAACTTCGTGAGCAGCAATCGCTTTCCGTCGGGTGAGAGCCTTGGACGGGTGACGTTCTCGTCTTCCAGCGCGACGCCGGCAGACCTCCCCTCACGGTCGTACCAGACCATGCGCCGTTTCTCGGCAAGGCGCGGACGAAACACGAGAATGCCATCCCCATTCACCGAAGCGAAGGTCGTCCCTTCGCTCGCGTCGAACCACACCTGCTCCGCGATTCGCCGTGGCTCGCCCGAGACCCGGACCTTCTTCACATCGAATCGCACCGCGTAGATGTCGCCGAGGCGCGCGTACAGCAGGAAGGGTTCGCTGTAGCCGACCAGGGCATCGGCAGCGAGGACCTGCGTCGCGGCTCCACCTCCCACCGGAACGTGGAAAATGCGACTGGTCTCCATGCGCGAGGTGACCGCGAGATAAAGAACGCCGCCGCTCTCCGGCAGCGCCACCGGCCATGCATGCGCGCTTTCGCGCCGCGCCACGTCGAGTCGTGTCAGTTGCCGCGGATTCCCTCCTTTCGCCGGCACCGCCTGCAGGGTCCCGGACGGGTGGCCGTACACGATCGTTCCGTCATCGCCCCAATCGCCGCCATATGCGCTTCCAACGGAGGCAATGATCTCCGGCGTGCCGCCCGTCGCGGCGATCTTCAGGAGCTGTCCTTCATGGAAGTAGGCAACCCACTTTCCGTCGGGCGACCAGAACGGCTCGTAGCCCTTTTCCACCGGAAGCCGCCGGGGGCGCGCTTCGTCGAGCCCACGCACAAACAGCCCTCGCTCGCCCCCCCTCCCCGCAAAAAACGCAACCTCGCCGCGCGAGGAAACGACCGGAGAATCCATGTCGTAGCCCGGTGGCGGAACCAGAGCGAGATGCACCGCGCGGAGCGGGGCAGCGTTGCGTTGCAGGAGCAGGCCAAGCGCCACTGCGCTGAGTCCCAGCAGCGCCAGAAGCGTGATGAGCAGCCCGGGGGCGAAGACGACGATGAGCGCGATCAC
>JANMSA010000108.1:0-2072 GCA_031388865.1 Acidobacteriota bacterium
GCTGTCTCGTTGTACCGTGAAGACGAGACCATGGGCGATGACTCCGGGCTGGGCGTCAGCGGCGATGCCAAGTTGCTGATCTCGAAGATAGCCGGCGTTCCACTCGACGACCGCAAATCCTGGGGGCTGACCCTCAATAGCGGCATCAGGTGTCAAGCCCTTGCCAAGTGTGACAGACATCGGATCTTTCTCGCCCGTGACTCTATCGCCTGGAGAATACTGGACATTTCCGGTCATCGGTCGAACACGTGCCTCGTTGTGGTCGTAGGTCCACCGTCCCGGAGGAATCCTCCGCCAGATCGGATCGCCCGCCTCGATCGATGAATCGTCCTCCAAGTCGGCCGCCGCCCCATCGATCATAGAGGCGCGAGAAGGCGGCGACGAATCGTCTGAAGATCAGTTGAGGAAGACGGACGAGACCAAGCCTCGCCGCCGTTCAGATCCTGGAAATTGACCGTGGTCCCTCCGGTGGGCGAAAGCTCGATCTCGATGTTCACCCGCCGAATATGCCACTCGATCTGAAGGCCACCCTCGCTTGTCGCGAATACGTCCGGCGGCGGCATTCCCGCGACCGCAAACCATTCGACTAGATTCTCCGTAATCGGCGGGATGCGCGGATCGACCTGCACCGCGCCGTACGAATCCCAGTTTGCTGGGAGCTGCGCCATTTCCCTAATGCGTTTCTTCACCCGACCAAGCCACGGCGGCGATACACACGTCTCTGAGGGAAGATTAAGAACGCTCACAGATGAAGCTGGCGTACGCGGAACGGCATAGATGAACTTCGCGGACATGAAATAGTCCGCCTCAGTGGGTTGAGGACTCGGCGGTGGGGCACGATCCGGCCACGGCGACGACACATCGCATGTCGAAACGTTCATTGTTACGACGTTCGCGCCGAGGATGTTCTGGTCAGTGATAGTCGCGATCATTGCGTCTTGTTCCACTTCGCGTGCATCGCTGGCGTTGTGATCTCATCGAACCCTCGTACGATCCACTCGTGCCCAAGGCGCAGGAACGCGAAAGCCCCGTCAAGGTCAGGCGACAACGGCTTGCCTCTCGCGATCATGTTCAGATTGAGGATCTCGGCACGAGTGCTCGTGAGGTAGGCGGGCTGCAACTCGGCCGAGAGCCGTCCGATCATGTTGCCCGTCGAGGAGTCCTTGATCACGTAGCGGGCGAAGAGCCGGACATCTTCGACCGGCGGCAAGAACGTGCCACCCTCCAAACCGCGCCAGAGTGCGATCACCCGTCCGACCTGGTCGTGGGGTTCGCGGATGTGGTTGACGTAAGTCACTTCCGCTTGTGTCGGAACCAGCCGACCTAGATCCTCACGCTCGAAGAATTCAACCAAGATCGGTAACAGGTCTCGGAAGCGTCGCTCGACCTCGTTGTAACTCGGATACGGCTGTGAATCGGGTCCCCGCTTCCAGTTGTACGCCACCCGGTTGTACTGCACCTGCAACAACTGTGTGCCGTCCGCGCTCTGGAACCAAGTCCTGGAACGAGGCCGGTCCATCAGTTCGAGGCGAGGCGGCGGGGCGGGAGCAGTCATCTCCTCAATCGCGTACGGGAGTTCGTGCTGGTCCTCCGTAGTCGGGAACCGATCCTTCGATACGCTCCCACAGTCGGCCCGCATGGGCCGAGCGGAACCGCTCAAGGGGCTCGAACAGGATCGAGAGTGCAACTTCCACGACGGGTGAGTTGCCGAACTTGGGCAGGGGTGAGCTAGACATTCCCAAACTCAAGTATAGACGAAGGGAAATAGACGTACAAGTCTATGTAAATCAGTATAATAGCGGCAGGCAGCCGCCTAGAGTTCGCCACTATGCGAGGGCGCACGAAGACTTCGAAGGTCACGGGCTAGCGCTTACCAGTGCCCACGACCCGGATCCTTTCGGACCCGCCGAGGGGGTCCCTTTTATCCTAGAATAGGCGGATGCAGAAGACCACCGTCGTCGCCGCCGTTCTCGCCGCCGGGGTGCTGGCCGCCTCGGCACAGGTCGTTGCTGCCGGGGCCGCCGGAGAGCAGCGGCCAGCGCCGGCGCGCCCTGAGCCGGACATGTGCGCAG
>JANMSA010000110.1:0-2370 GCA_031388865.1 Acidobacteriota bacterium
ATGTCGATGACGCTGGCGTACGCGGTCACGCGGCCTTGGCCGTCGATCACGCGCACGGTCACCCGCGCATTGTGGGTGTCGTCCAGGCCCACACTCGCCAGCAGCGATCCCAGCTGCCGGAACTCGTTGGCACGCAGTGGAACCTCAGTGATTGCGGTGAACTTCGCGTCCGGCGGCGTGATGGAGAGCTCCAGCGTCACAGGCCGGCCGCTCACCTCGACGACGCCGATGTTGGAGCGGAAGCGGTCGGACTCCTCGACCTGGAGGAGTTGCAGCGGCCGGGACTCGATGCCGGCGGACTCCGCTTCGGTCACGCCGGAGATGAACTGTCCGTACGTTCCTGCTGAAGTCTGGTTGTAGGTGCGTGCAGTGGCGATCAGCTTCGTTGCGCCGGCGGTGGTGATGTGCACCGCGCCTCCGTCGTTGGTGGTCTGGAAGAGCGAGGACAGCGCACGGTCGAACTGCCGCACCTGACCCGCCGGGATGTTGATGGTGGTCGTCTTCGGCGCGGCGCCACCCTGCGAGTAGAAGAGCAGGGTCGCGTCGACTGCTTCGGTGCCCGCGTTGAACAGACGCATGTCGGTCTGCCAGTTTGCAAAGCCGCTCACGAGATCGGCGACGCCGGGGACGACCCACTTGCTCGCGCCGGTATCCGCGACGGAGACGGGAGTGACGAGCAACGGGTCGTTCGTCGAGTTGTCGAGCACCGATGCATACGCTGTGACCTTGCCTCCGTCCGACAGGACTTCCACTTCGACACGGCCGTCGCTGAGGTTGTCCAGTCCCTGATCGCGGAGGAACGAGTTGAGCTGCAGATGCTGCCCGCCGCGCAGGTTCACCGGGAACTCGGTGAGGTACTCGCCCGATGCCCCGAAGACGCGCACGATCAGAGAGGCTGGCTCGCCCGAGCCCTCCACCAGACCGAGGTTGGTGCGGAATTGAGAAGACTGCGCGATCTGCTGGAGCGACAGCACGCGGCGCACGCCGCCCGCGGCTGCGCGTCCGATGAAGTTCGCGAAGGGGACGGCGGGGATGTACTGGCCGAACGTGCCGTTGGCCGTGGTGTTGAAAGTCCGCGAGGACGCGAATGTTGCCTGATTCGCCAGGCCGTTGAACGCGGCGCTCGAGGTCGAGGTGGCGGTCTCGGTGAGCGGACGGATCTCGAGCGTGCCGATGGCGCTGCCATTGCCAGTGCCGAACCAGCTCTTCAGCACATCATCCAGCGCGACGGTCCGGCCGGGCTCGATCGAGAAGTTGCTTTGCTGTCCCCGGGTGATCCCGCTCTCGCCGCTCGGGGTGAACGAGACTCGATAGGTGATGAGCTGCGGCGACGTATTGGAAACGCGCACGTCGGACTGGAAGTGCGAGTTGATGCCGTCCGCGTGAGCGACGGCCGGGATGATGAGCGCGTCAGGCGGTGGCGTATCGCCTGGCGAAGGCGTCACCGGCGTGACCAGCGAGACCGAAAAGTTGGGCGTCACCGTCGTGGAACCCTGGGCGGCGACTTTACCCGCAGACGCGGAGGAGAGGGTCACGCTCAACGCGCCGAGGCTGGTGCCGACCGGGAGCCCGGCAGTGCTGGCGATGACGGTGAGCGTGGTGCCTTGCGGCGAAACGACACCCGACGACGGCGCAACGCTCAGCCAGCTCTGTTTCGGAATCGCGGTGAAGGTCTGCCCGGCGTACTCGGGTCCGAGCACGAACCTGAAGGTGATCGGCGTCGGATCGGTCAGCGTCGTGGAGCCGTCGTCACCCGTTCGGGGCAGGACATAGATCAGCGAAGACGGCCCGAACGGACTGACGTTCACGGTCGCGCAACGCGCATCGATGGCTCGCACACGCGCATGAATGGTCTGCTCGGTGGTGCCGTCGTTGTTGGGCGTCAACGGATGCTGCGTAGCGTTTGTGTCGATGGTCTGCGCTCCGGAGAAGGAGCTGTTGTTCGCGATCTGCAGTTGATACACGGTGGCTCCGGCGACCGGCGACCACTGGATGCGCAGAGGCGCGCCCGTCGAGATCTGACCTGGTGCGGACAGAACCGGCGCATCCAGTGACGTGCAGGCGGCGGGCGTGGGAACGATCAGGAGCTCATGCTCCGCGGAGTCGAGTGGCGCACAGCTCGGGCCGAAGAACGCGCGGACGAACCAGCGCCACCGGCCGTTCGCGAGCGTGACATTCTCCGCGCGAAGAGCGTTCGTGCTTCTGAGAAGGGTTGGCGCGGACTGCCCGCGGGCCGCGAACAGCTCGTAGCGGGTGGCACCGGAAGGCGCGCTCCATGCGAAGGAGACTGGAGACGTGCTGGTCGCGTCGTCGAGGGGCTCGATGGTGACGGGGCGCTGACGGTCGGCGCACGCGCCAGGCTGCACGAAC
>JANMSA010000114.1:0-6866 GCA_031388865.1 Acidobacteriota bacterium
CCGGCAAGTGTAGGCAAAGCGGTGTAGGGGCGCAATTATTTCGCGAGAAGCAGCTGTTCGCTTTTGCTGTTAGCTCCTAGCCAGGAGTATGAGGCTATGATTTCGCTTCTGACGTGCACGGAAATCGTTCGTGCCAGCGGAGCGGTGCTCCTAACAGCTAATAGCTGAGAGCTAACAGCTTGAGAAAACGCGTCTACCTCATCTATACGGGCGGCACGATCGGCATGAACCGCACGCCGGAGGGCTACGCGCCCTCACCCGGCTCGCTGCAGGAACAGATGAAGGGGATGCCCGAACTGCGCGACCCGGCGATGCCCGAGGTCGTGATCCATGAGTACGAGCCGCTGCTCGACTCGTCGAACATGACTCCGGCGGAGTGGATGAAGATCGCGCGGGACATCGCATGCAACTACGACGACTACGACGGATTCGTCGTTTTGCACGGCACCGACACGATGGCCTACACGGCCTCTGCACTCCCCTTCATCCTCGAAGGGCTCGGCAAGCCCGTCATCGTCACCGGTTCCCAGATCCCGCTCGTGGAACTGCGCAGCGACGGGCGCGACAACCTGGTGACCTCGCTGCTCGTTGCCGCGTCCTTCGACATCCCCGAGGTGTGCCTCTACTTCGGACGACAACTGCTGCGTGGCAATCGCGCCGTCAAAGTCAGCACGCACGGGCTCACTCCGTTCCTCTCGCCGAACTTTCCGGCGCTCGGCAACTTCGGTGTCGACATCGAGCTTCGCCACGACCTCATCCGTCCACGCGGCACGGAGCTGCGCGTTCACGAGCTCTCCACGCAGATCCTGAGCGTCGTCCGCCTCATCCCCGGCATCTCCGCAAGCTTCATCCGCAACGCGCTCGCGCCGCCGATGCAGGCGGTCGTGCTCGAGGCCTACGGCGTCGGCAACGGCCCGGACCGCGACTCCAGCTTTCTCGACGCACTCTCCGAAGCGACGTCCCGCGGCGTGGTGATCGTCGATTGCAGCCAGTGTCTGACCGGCCATGTGGACCTCGATGAGTACACGACCGGCTCTGCGCTGGCGAAGGCTGGGGTCATCAGCGGCTACGACCTCACCGTCGAAGCAGCGATCGCCAAGCTCACCTACCTGTTCAGCCTCGGCCTGGCGCCCGAGGACGTGAAACAGGAGATGCAGCGCGATCTGCGCGGTGAGATGACAGTCACGACTCCCTCATGACGGGGAAAGCAAACGCGAGTACCTCGCGTCCCATCGGCGATGAGAGCACGCATCGTTTGAGTACGGAGTACGGAATGGGGTCTGACCCCACCTTGCACTTACGCGCCACGCACTGATCCGATAGTACGTCGATTGAGCGTTTCGGTGCCGGCGTCGAAGTCCGCGAGCATGAGCCCGCGCAACTCGGCATTGCGGATGCCGGTCGAATAGAGCACTTCGACGCGAATGAGACGCTGCAGATCCTGAATGCGATCGACACAAAGACGCCGAACATGTTCGCTTCGTGCCTCAATGGTTATAACATGCACGAATCCTGATAGGAGGAAGAAATGATCGATAGAAAATTGTCCGTCCTTTTCGCTGTATGTCTGCTCCTCGCGCTCCCTCTTGCTGCCGAACCTCCCGCAACCGACGCCGCTCCGGCTCCTGCCGGTCAGGCGAGCGCCGTCGCCGCTGCCTGCGCCAGATGCGGCGACGGCTACTGTGCCCGTTCGTGCGAGAACGAGCGCACGTGTCCGGCCGACTGCGCTCCGCAGACGGTGGCCGCAGTTCGCTGCGGCAAGTGCGGCGACGGCACCTGCGTCCCGCAATGCGGCGAGACCGCCCTCAGTTGCCCTGTTGATTGCGGTGGGAGTGAGACCAGCTCAGCCACGGAAACCAAGCCCGCGAAATGCGAGCCGGCCAAGACGGCTGAGCCGAAGAAAGAGTGATGTCTCAGGATGGCGGCGTGAAAACCGCCGCCATCCTCATTATGCCCGCGACCGCGCAGCTTTCGATCGAACGACACATCCGCACTCTCTCCTCGACGCGATGGAAAGCCGCGGACTGAATACGAAAGGCCTCGCAAAAGCCCCGGCGCGCTTTACGTGTAGACCCTCTGTAGACACCATGCACAAAGAGCAGGGCACTCTTCCCGGTCAATGGTCAGGAGACCAGAAAACAACAAAGCCTCCGATCTCTCAGGGGCCTGGCGAAGATCTAGATGGAGCCGTTGAGCGGATTTGAACCGCTGACCTGCTGATTACGAATCAGCTGCTCTACCAACTGAGCTACAACGGCCTGTTCGCGCGGTCAACAGCGCGGGCGCGCATTCTATTCACGCGGCCGCGGCCTGTCGAGTACGATGTCGTGCAGGCGCCCTTAGCTCAGATGGATAGAGCAGCGGTCTTCGGAACCGCGGGTCGGGGGTTCGAATCCCTCAGGGCGCACCACCTACGGTATTGGCTATCTCGTCTGAGTCTGATCCGCCTCAGAACCGGCTTCAGCGCGTGCTCATCGTTGCACCGCATCCGGATGACGACGTTATCGCCGCCGGGGGACTCATCCAGAGAACGATTGCGGCGGGAGGGTCGCTCCGTGTCCTCTTCCTCACGGCAGGCGAGCGCAACGAATGGGCGCAGCGCGCCCTCCTCAGAAAGTGGCGCATCACCGACGCAGACCGTGCAGGCTGGGCTCGTCTGAGGATGGAGGAAGCCGCGGCAGCTCTCCTCACTCTCGGCGCAGCGGCGGATTCTTTCGAGCTTCTCGGCCTGCCGGACCGGGGACTGGCGAGAATGGCCAGACTCGGCGGACAGAGTACGGCTATCGAGCTCGGCCGGCGGATTCAGCTCTTCGCTCCCACACTGATCGCTGTGCCGTCCTCCTTCGACGCCCACGGCGATCATCGCGCGACTGCCCACTTCGCTCATCGCGCCATCACCGAGCCCGCCCGGGTCGTGGTCACGTACGTCATCCATGGACGCGCCCCTGAGGCCAGAGCTGTGCTGACGCTGCACCTTTCTGCCGCGGAGCAGGAGCGCAAACGCCAGGCGATCACGGCGCATGCGACGCAACTGGTCCTTGGTACTGGACGATTCCTCTCGTACGCCCGCAGGACGGAGATTTTCTATCGCTCCGAGGAGGATTGCGTGGCGCTCCACTCAACCGCCCGCGACGCCTTCGACGGGATACGCCACGGTATGTTCGCGCTTGGGAACAGCATGATCGGCGCGATCCGGCGGCGAGTCTCGTGAATCACGGTTCAACCGCCGAAAGGGTCCTCGCGGTCACCTGCGCCGCAACCTCTCTCGCTCTGCGTGCGATCGCATTCTTCCATTACCGCTTCGATGCGGACGAGCAGCATCACCTCCACGTCACCTGGGGCTGGACCGCCGGCATGGTTCCGTACCGCGACTACTTCGATAACCACGCGCCCCTCTTTCACCTCGTGACTGCACCGATGCTGGCGCTCATGGGCGAACGTCCCGACATCCTTCTGTGGATGCGCCTCCCGATGCTGATCCCCTTCGCCACGGTCCTTGTGTGCACGTACTCCCTCGGGCGCACGCTCTACGACGACCGGGTCGGCCTGTGGGCCACCCTCCTCCTTTCGCTCTTCCCCCCCTTCTTCCTCAAGTCGCTCGAGTTCCGCACGGACAATCTGTGGACCGCGCTCTGGATGGTCACCGTCCTGGCGATCATCCGCCGGAGCAACCCCTTCTGGATCGGTCTCCTCCTCGGTGCCGCTTTAGCCGTTTCGCTGAAGACTTCCCTGCTTCTGGCCACCCTGCTAATCGCGGGAGTGATCACGCACTTCTTCGTCACGCGGATTCCCACTCGCGGTCTCGGGGCGATGATCACGGGATTCGTCATCCTCCCGGCGGCGCTGCTGGCGTTCTTCGCGGCGGCGGGTGCGTGGGACGCGATGGTCTACTGCACGGTCGTCTTCAACAGCAATCTCGACATCACGCGACCCTACCTTGAGCTGCAGCGAACTTTCTTTCCGGTAGCGCTGGCGACCACCGTGTGGATTGCCTGGAAGTACCGGCGTAGCGGAGACGCGCGGCGGTACTTCCTGGGGGTGTCGTGCGCCGTGTTCACCGTGATCCTGGTGGGAGTCTGGAGTCTGATCTCCCCGCGCGATTTCCTCCCTCTGATGCCACTGGTAGCGATCTTCGTCGCGGCTGGCGTGATGCGTTCACGACTCGCATTACCGGCGTTGACGGTCATTGCTCTCGCTTCCGTTGCGTCGCTCTGGTACTACGCAGACCGCTTCGAGAACAACACCGACTGGCACACAACGATGATGGATCAGGCGCTGCGCCTGACCCGGCCGGGCGAGCTCATGATGGACCTGAAAGGGGAGACGATCTATCGCCATCGCCCCTTCTACTACGCGCTCGAGCTGATCACGCGTACACAGCTGGCTCACGGAATCATCCCCGATACCATCGCCGCAGACGTGATCCGCTCGCGAACGTACGCCGCGCAGGCAGACGGACCCATGTGGCCTCCCGCCGGACGAGCCTTCCTCAGCGCCAACTTCGTGAACCTCGGCCGCCTGCGCGCAGCGGGGCAATGGGTGAAAGAGGACGGCACGTTCACCATCGCCATCCCGGGGGAGTATGTGGTGCTCGACGAGCGCGGCGTTGCTCGTGGCACTCTCGACGGCACGCAGAACACCGGCTCGCGGATGCTCTCCGCGGGAGCTCACCGGTTCGAAGGCGAGCCCGGCACGTGCGTGGTCTGGGCGCCTGCGTACCGGCGCGGCCACTCGCCGTTCCATCTGCGGGACCTCGAGTTTTGAGGTGGCGGTTGGCCGGGTGTTGTTGTCGGTTGTCAGTTGTCCGGGCATCCTGACGCGAATGGCCACTCGGTGGAAGGGCGAAGGGATCTCAAGTGGCACCTCCAACGGGTGTTGCCCGTGTCGCGCGAATGCTCAGACAACTGACAACCGACAACTGACAACCAACAGCCCCCGAGCAACCGCCAACCGCCAACCGACAGCTACGTGTACAAGCCGCCGCTGATATTCAGCACCGTTCCGGTGATGTAGCCGGCCTGCTCGCTGGCCAGGAACACCACGGCGTAGGCGATGTCGTCCGGCGTCCCGAGCCGCTTCAGCGCGATGCGCTCACTCAGCTTCTCACGCGCCTCGCCGGCGAGCGCGCCGGTCATCGCAGTCTCGATGTAACCCGGGGCAATGGCGTTCACCGTCACGTTGCGGGATCCGATCTCGAGCGCCAGCGCCTTGGTGAAGCCGATCATTGCCGCCTTTGAGGCGGCGTAGTTCACCTGTCCCGGGTTGCCCATGAGGCCAACGATGGAGGAGATGTTGATGACCCTCCCCCACCTCGCACGGATCATCTTCTTCACCACTTCCTGGGTGACGTGAAAGGCGGAGTCGAGGTTCGTGCGCAGGACGTTCGTCCACGCATCCGGTTTCATCCGGATGAACAGGTCATCCTCGGTGATCCCTGCATTGTTGACGAGGATGTCGATCGGACGCTCCTTCAGCAGCGCGGTGATGCGCTCGCGAACGTCCGGCGCCGCGATGTCGAGCTCGACACCGGTGGCGTTGCCGATCTCGCTGGCGATCTCCTTCACGCGATCGAGGGAACGGGCCGCAACGAGCACATGCGCCCCAGCCTCGCCCAGACGCCGGGCGATGGCTTCCCCGATGCCGCGTGAGGCGCCGGTGACCAATGCAGTCTTCCCTGTGAGATCGATCTTCATTTCAGGAACGCCTCCAGAGACGGGACGTCGGACACGTTCACCGTCTCCACGGTCGGGTCGATGCGTTTGATGAGACCCGTCAGCACGCTTCCCGGGCCGACTTCAACGATGCGCTTCACGCCCATCGCGACCATCCTCTCCACGGACTCGACCCAGCGCACCGGCGACGCGACCTGCCGCAACAGTGCGTTGCGCACGGCCGTGGCAGTGCCGATCGGCGAGGCGTCCACATTGGAGATGAGCGCGAACTGGAGATCTCTGAAATTCGCGTCCTCGAGGATCGGCCCGAGCCTTTCCGCCGCGGGCGTCATCAACTCGCAGTGGAAGGGTGCCGACACGGGCAGCGGCAGAGCGCGACGCACGCCGCGCTTCCTGGCGACCTCGATTGCACGCTCGACGGCCGCTTTGGTCCCCGCGATCACGGTCTGGCCCGGGGCGTTGATGTTCGCTACGGAGACTACCTCTCCCTGCGCGGCCTCTTCGCAGATCGAGCGCACTTCGTCCACGGTCGGTCCGATGAGCGCCGCCATGCCGCCCGTGCCCACAGGCACAGCCTCCTGCATGAACCGCCCACGCGCGCGCACAACCGTCGCTGCCTCGGCCGCCGTCAGTCCACCGACGCTCACGATCGCGCTGTACTCGCCGAGCGAATGACCCGCCACGAGATCGCGCAGGATCACGCCATGCTCCTCGAGCACTGCGTACAGAGCAGAGGAGACCGCCAGGATCGCCGGCTGCGTGTTCTCCGTCAGCCGGAGTTGATCGTCCGGACCCTCGAAGCACAGCGTCGAGAGCGAGAAGCCCAGGGCGGCGTCGATCTCATCGAAGACCCGTCGCGCCGCCGGATACTTTGCAGCGACATCCTTACCCATCCCTGCGTACTGGCTCCCCTGCCCGGGGAAGACGAATGCGGTTTCGTGTTCCATCGCTGCGGATGATATCGGAGTGGGGTTGCCTGGCGAGGATGGTTGTCGGTTCTCGGTTGTCAGTTGTCTGCGCCTTCACGCCCTGAGCGACATTTGACGACCCCTTCGAATGACAGAAACCGTGCGCTCACGCCGAGGCTCCATCAACGCGAGATCCCGCAGACAACCGACAACTGACAACTGACAACCCATCAACCTACGGGTGCGGTGAGAAGGCCGGCGTGGTGCTCGCGGGTGTGAAGGTCGC
>JANMSA010000129.1:0-1520 GCA_031388865.1 Acidobacteriota bacterium
ACCGCGACTGGTTCCCGCGCCCGCGTCGATGGTGGTCAATGGAGGCGCACCGTTCGAAGTCACCCGGACCACCGTCATCGCCGTCGATGGCAATCCCGAGGTTAGAGCGATCGGCGAGTCGCTGGCGGCGCTGATTCGTCCGCCGACAGGATTTCCGATCGCAGTTTCGGTCGGGGCCGTTGACGCGGGAGCCATCAGGCTTGGACTCGATCCAGCACGAGCCGCCCTCGGCGAAGAAGGTTACGAGCTGGTTGCAACGAACAGCGGTGTGCGCCTTACTGCGTACCGACCAGCGGGACTGTTTCGCGGAACGCAGACTCTCAGACAGCTCCTGCCGGCGGAAATCGAATCGGAGATGGGAGTCGAACGGTTCGTGTGGCCCATCCCCGCCATCACGATCGTCGATCAGCCCCGGTTTGCGTGGCGTGGCGCGATGCTCGATGTGTCGCGTCACTTCTTCACGGTGCGCGAAGTGGAGCAGTACATCGACTTGCTCGCCCTCTACAAGCTCAACGTCCTGCACCTGGGCCTGTCCAACGATCAGGGTTGGCGCATCGAGATAAAATCCCGCCCGCTGCTGACGAGTATGGGCAGCAGCACGCAGGTCGGTGGCGGTCGCGGCGGATTCTATACGCAACGGGACTACCAGGACATCGTGCGCTATGCGCAGGCGCGGTACATAACGGTCGTGCCGGAGCTCAACATGCCCGGCCACACTAACGCGGCGCTCGTCGGATATCCTGAGCTGAGCTGCAGTAAGCACGCTCCTGCTTTGTACACCGGGACCGAAGTCGGGTTTAGCACGTTCTGTGTCGACAAGGAGGGCGTGTATTCACTTGTGGACGACGTGGTTCGTGAGATTTCCGCGATCACTCCCGGACCCTATTTCCATATGGGCGGGGACGAGGTCGAAGTGCTGACGCACGAGCAGTACGCGCACTTCGTCGAGCGCGTTCAGACCATCGTTCACAAGTACGGAAAGAAGATGATCGGGTGGGAAGAAATCACGAAAGCCCGACTGGCTCCGACGACGGTCGCGCAGCAGTGGAAGAGTGATTCAGCAACGGCCGCGCTGAAGTACGGATCGAAGCTGGTGATGTCCCCGGCCAAGAAAGTCTATATCGACATGAAGTACACGTCTGGCACCGAGCTGGGGCTCACCTGGGCCGCGATAGTCGAGGTGCGGGATGCCTACGACTGGGACCCGGCCACGTATATGGCTGGCGTTGGTGAGCGCGATATTCTTGGTGTCGAAGCGGCAATGTGGAGTGAGACCGTGCAGAACATAGGTGCCGTACAATTCATGGCCGTTCCTCGACTCCCCGCGATCGCTGAAGTCGCATGGACACCACAGGGTGTGCGCCGGTGGGAAGATTTCCGCGTCAGGATCGTGGGGCAGGTCCCGCGCTGGCATTTCCTCGGGGTCAACTATTACCGTTCGCCGCAAATCCCCTGGTAGTGGTCCAACGATGAAGTTCGTGCGCCGATAATGTTCGTCGGTCATATGGCTCTTGCGCTCG
>JANMSA010000141.1:0-4047 GCA_031388865.1 Acidobacteriota bacterium
GGATGGCCATCGCGCGCCACATCGTCGAGCTCCACCACGGCGAAATCACCGCGCAGAGCGAAGGGCCCGGCAGGGGAGCGACATTCATCGTCACGCTCCCGCTCGAGGCGAAGGCTGTCGAGAACGAGCCGGCAAGCGTCGGGGCATGACGTTTTGGCTGTTAACGGTTAACCGTTAACCGTTAACAAAGTCACTTCTTGCCCGCCTATCGAGCGAGCTTCCGCTGTTCGATTCGGTTGATTGCCTTCGCGGCATGCTCGCGCACCTCGGGGTCGGTGTCAGCGGAGGCGACGTGGCGGAGAGCGGTTATCTCGGTAGCAGTGCCTGCTTTTCCGAGGGCCATGGCCGCTCGCCAGCGGACGCTCGGCGCTTCATCTGAAAGTGCGTCGATCAGCAGCGCGTTCGCCGCGGCGCCGCCGATGTTGCCGAGAGTCAAAACGACCTCGTTGCGATCGCGCGCACTCGGCGAGCGCAGAGCCATGGCAAGAACATCGACGCTCTTCGCATCATGGACGCGGCCCAGCGCGTTGATGGCTTCCCATCGCCGGAACGGATCAGGAGTGCGAACGGCGTCGTGAAGGATGGTGATGCCTTCGGCGGAGTCGAAGAAGGAAAGAGCGACGGCGGCATTCCATCTCGTCTCGGTGTCGCCGGCCAGCCCGGCCTGAAGCGCCGTGCGTGCCACGTCGTTCGACGCAATGCGGGACATGGCCCACATGGAGCGCCAGCGGACATGAGGGTTGCCGTCTTTCAGCGCGCGTTGCGTCAGCGCGTCGAGCGCTCCCGCGTCGCCAATCTGGCCGAGGAGGTCGACAATCTCCCATCGCACGTGACCGTTTTCATGGGCGATGTCCGCAATGAGCAGCGGGACGGCAGATTTCCCGCGGGCGAGGAGTTGCTCGCGGGCTGCTGCCTTGGTCGTCTCCGTGGCGAGTTGCGCCACGAGCGGATCCGCAGCTCGCGCCACGGCGGTTGCGGCCGGTGTGGCGAGGGGCGAAGAAGAAACCGCGGGGCTGGTCTGACAGGAGATCAGAACCAGCCCCGCCAGAGCGGGCAGAATCAGTTTCACGCGCTCAGTTTACGGCGCGCTGATACGCGGAGCGAAAGTTCGAGTAACACGACTTGTAATTTCCGGAGGTGTATGCCGACTGCGCATCCGTCAGATACTTCTGCGACTGCCGGACGTCGACGCCGGCCGCGGCACGTTTGGCCATTGTGTCGAGAACGATGTCGCGGACGGTCTCGAGCAGACCTCCCACGGATGCCGGCAACTGGAAGAGGGCAATGCGCGTGTTCGACTGACGGAAGAGGTCGGCCTCGATCAGCATGCGCAGATACGCCTTCTTGATGTCGCCGAGAGAGTCCGAGGTCTGTCCCTGCTGCAGTTGCAGGTTGTCGACTTTCTGCTCCAGGCGCGTGGTGGTGGTGTCGAAACGGATCGATGTCGCCTCGAGCCGGTTGGCCACGATCTCGTTGCGATCGGTGGTGGCGATGATCTTCTGCGTGGTGGTCTCGATGCGGCCGGTCACCGTTCCCAGGCGGTCCAGCTTGGCCTCGACCTTCGCTACGTCGGCATCGATGTCATTGGTCTGAGCCTGCGTCCCGTTGACGCTGACCTGAGTGGCCCGGGTGGTAGACACGACATCGAGGTTTCCGGTGACCAGTGCGTAGTGCGTGTTCTGCAGACCTTCGAACTCATCGTTCCATGCCTCCTCGAGGCAATGGCCGAGCCACTGCACCGGGAAGTTGAGGACGATCACGAGTG
This sequence comes from Acidobacteriota bacterium, assembly GCA_031388865.1. Lineage (GTDB taxonomy): Bacteria > Acidobacteriota > Thermoanaerobaculia > Gp7-AA8 > Gp7-AA8 > QHVT01. The sequence continues at coordinate 1,766 of JANMSA010000141.1, forward strand.
CCTGCACGTCGAGGGAGGTGAGGATGTCGCTGGGCATGACGTCGGCGATGGTGTTGCCGGCGAAGCCGATCGTGCCGTTGTAGTTGGTCCAGGTCCTGATGTCGCCGACACGACCGAACAAGGGCAGGTTCAGGTTCGCCGGCGGACAGGGCAGCCGCGCGTACTGCTGTGCCAGTGAGGCCACCTGATCCCAGTTGACGTTGTTGAGGCCGAGCAGCGAGATCGCCGAATTCATGGCCCCGCTCACGGTGGTCGGAAAGTCGGTGAAGAGATCGCTGAAGATGTTCTTGATGCTGTTGAAGGCGTTGGTGGCGTAGGTGGGCAGGTTGCTGAAGAAGTTGATCACGTCGGTGATGACGTGTTGGATCTGGCAGAGCGCACCTGCAAAGTCGCGGCTGCAGTGGTTATCGGGGCCGATGCGTAGCATCTGCGGAGCGGCCCGGCCTTCGGTTGCGGCCTGGATCTGCTGCTCCCAGCCCGGAGAGGCCTCGCGGATCTCACGATTGAGCTGCAGAAGCTGATCGGGAGTGGCCTCGTTGATCAGCGTGCGGATCAGGGTAATGCGCTCCTGGTAGTCGGGATGCACCTGCTGCGCGGGAATGCGCGAAAGGGAATCGACGAACTGCAGGAGCGGCTTGCGCATGAGCTCGGGGCTGTACGGCGCCATGGTCGGCGTCAGTCCGCGAGCCAGCTCGCGAGGGCTGGGCACACCGTTCGGCCTCCCGCTGGCGTAGGCGACGATCGACGGCACGTCACGCCAGAACGGCACGCGGTCCATCTGTATTTTCATTGCGCGGAGCTCGTCCGCCGACAGGTTGCGGATCGAGGCCTCAGCGCGGACCAGCGCGTCCGCATCCGCGCCATAGCGCTGCATCAGAGCCGGGGACAGGCGTCCCAGACCCGACACATACGTGATCATGTCCGCGCGAAAGGCCTCGATGTCGTCCGCCTGCGCGAACGCCGGCATCGTGGCAACGGTCAGGAGGAAGAGAGCGAGCGTGGTGATTTTCGTTTTCATGGCAGCCCTCCTCACTTGACCACTTCGCTGTATGCGGAGCGGTATGCCTCGTAAGCTTTGATGAAGTCGCCCGCCAGTCGCAGGCCGTTGCCGCGCGTGACCTCACGCTCGGCGCCCGAAACCGACTGTCCGGCAGCCAGATTCATGCGGATCGTGTCCGTCACGATGGCAGCGACGGTTTCCAGCTTCCCGCCGAAAGAGAGCGGAAGTTGAAAGAGCGAGATCACGTCCGGCTTGTTGTGGAGCAGATTCTCTTCGATGTTGAGCCGGGTCATGAGGGTGGAGAAATCACCAAGGAACGACTGCTGCGTGCTGTTGCCAGTAGTCAGGGCGTCAACCTTTGCTTCGGTTCGATTGGTCGTTGCCTCGGCGTGATTGGTTTTCGTCTCGGTGCGGTTCGTCGTGGCCTCGAGACGCCCTGTCGTTGCATCGATGCGGTTCACGTTCGTCTCGATGCGCGCGGCCGTAGCCTCGAGCTGGTCGAGCTTCCCTTCAGCTTTGGCCACGTCGGCATCGACATTGGCCAACGATACGGCCAGTGCCGCAACGCTCGACGCAGTGGCACGGGTGGAGAGCTTCACGTTCAGGTTCGTGGTGACGTGCGAGCGGTGTGAAGCCTCAGCGTCCGCAGCGGCGTGCGCGTCAGCGATGTCGACGCACTGGCAGAGATAGCTGAGCGGGAAGTGGATGAACGCCAAGCCGAGTTTGAAGGCCAGTGACAGCCCGTCGTCAGGCGCCACTTCGTACAGGAGCTCGGTGATTGCGTTGGCCCCCGAGTCGCATACCGCGCCGATCGTCGCCAGCGTGGAACCGGTGGGGCAGGGGGGGCTGATCGTGGGAATGGAGCGTGAGATCGAATCCCAGTTGATGGCGGAGGCCACCTGGTTGAAATTCACGCCGGTCTTGCTCATGACGAAGGCCAGGATCTCGGCCGGAGTATCCGGAAGAGCGTTTTTGATCTCGTTGAATTTTGCCGTGACGAACGTGCTGACCTGGTTGAACACGTTGGTAAACCACTGCACGGCATTTGTCGCCAGCTGCCCGATCTGATTGAAAAGACCCGGCAGGGTGGTATCGAAAAAGTCGATCACGAACTTGGCAATCGACGCCACGTAGTTCGCGACCTGCGTGACCAGGCTGGCGATCTCTCCGATCGCGCACCCGGCCAGGGCGATCCAGCAGCCGATTTCGAGATCCCCGCAGTTCGTACTGCAGGCATGCACCTGCTGACGCAGGGCGTTGATCGCCTGCGCAGCCAGGATCG
>JANMSA010000171.1:0-2202 GCA_031388865.1 Acidobacteriota bacterium
AACTGCCGTCCGGTCTGGATGTAGTATTGACCGCGCAGGTGGACTTCTTCGTGATTGACGAACGAACGAACGGTCGCGACGCGGTCCATCACCTTCTCCATGCGCGGGCATAGCGCGTGAGGAAGGTACATGCCGTTGGGCTGCTTGCGGACGTCGAAGTCTTTTTGAGTGGCGGCGTTCTCTTTGAAGTCGAACGAATCGATGTGGCTGATCGCGCCGGCGATCTCAAAGAAGATCACGTTGCGGGCGTTGCCGCGCGGTTTCGTCTTGATCCCGGTGTTGGCGCGGATGTCGAGGGGCCAGACGCCGGAGGCCGCGGCGCCGGCGAGTCCCAGACCGCCGAACTTGAGCAACTCGCGGCGGGACGGGATGAGTTCTTGAACCGTTCGTTTGCTCATTAGAAGTTGTAGAGAAACTCGACCATGTTGAGGAGCGCCCATTGCAGGTTCTGCGTGCCTTCGACGCGATTCTTGTCGAGAGCCGAGAGCGCGAGCGTGCGCTCGGCCGCGGACGGATCGCGCGAAAGGGTGGCAAGGAATAATTCGTTGACGACTTTCGTGTTGTCCGGGTACGCGTGGATCAGGCGATCGACGCGGCTGTCCTTCTCGGCGAGCACGCGATCGTTGACCACCGGCGAGCGCATCAACATGATCGCCTGGAGCGGCGAAGGGGAGGGAGGACGCGCGGGCGCGCCCCGGTTGGCTTGTCCGAACGCCTGCATGAAGCTGCGGAGTTCGCCCTTCGAGTTCGGCTGACTGACCTGCATCGCCATGGGAATCGGCGCGTCTTTCGAGCCGAATGCGCCGGGCCGTTCGGTCGCGGTGGCGATCGCGTCGTGCAGTTCTTCCGCGGTCAGCATGCGGACCAGTTTGCGCGCGAAGTAGCTGGTGTAACGTTCGCTCCATTCGCCCGGATAGCGCGCCGACAGTTGATATGCGCTCGAATTGCAAATCGTTCGAAACAGGCGGTGGATGCTGTAGCCGTTCTCGCGGAAGTCGGTGGCGAGGCGGGTAAGCAGTTCGGGGTGCGACGGCTGCAAGTCCCAGCCGGCGGGAAGATTCTTCGGGTCCTGGCGGGCGAGATCAAATTCGTCGAACGGCTCGACGATGCCTTGGCCCATCAACTTCGCCCAAAACATATTCACGGTCGCGCGGGCGAACTGTGGATGCGCCGGAAGCATGCGGGCGAGTTCATCGCGCGGGTCGGCGCCGGGTTTGGCTGGCTCGTCACTCAGGATGAACTTCGGCGTCGCCGGCCCGCCAAAGCGCGGGATGCGCAACATCGTCGAGGCCTTCGAGTCGTAACCAGTGCCAAGGTCATCGACGACGAAGTGGCCCATGATCGCTTCGGTGTGCTCGACGTGCGGAATGTAGCGCGTCTTGCCCATGAACGCGGCCTGCTGGTAGAAGTCCGAGCGCTTGCGCGTGCTCAGGTAGACATTGACTTTTTCCAGATGACTCTTGCCGTCGTGGCAGGAAATGCACGACAGATTGAAGCCGAGGAAAACCTTACCGAACAGGATCGCCAGTTCGTCGTGCGTGTCCATCTGATGGACTTTGGCGAGGTCATCGCCGTGCGCAACCTGGCCGGGCTTGCCTTCGACGTGCTCGCGGACGATCGGATTGACGGCGGCGACGACGTAGTTACTCTTCGCCGACGCGGCGATGATCGAGCCGACCAGATCGTTGTAGGGGCGGTCGGCGGCGAAGCTTTCCTTGAGCACGTAGTGGAACAGCGACGTCGCGCGGCCCATCTTACCGTTGGCGCGCAGCGTGTCCATGAGGAAGTAGGTCCACTTGTCGACGAACTCGGGGCTGCCGACGAGGCGGTCGATGAGTTTCGCGCGCTTGTCGGGAGCGGTGCCGGCAGCGCAGCTGGTGACGTGGATCCAGCAGAACCTGCGGGCGGGATCGGGGTGACGGGGTAACTGGCAAGGCAAGTTCCTTGACTGCGATCAAGCCGCGGAGCGACTCGGTGGTCCACCATGCGCTCATGCAACCAACTTGGAGGTGCGACCGTGAACACGAATGTCGGTACCGCAGCAGATGCCCCCATGGCACACGCTGAAGCTGCCACTGCGGCAAGCCAATTCAGGATCGAACTGGTCCAGCAAGCGGATTATCGATTCGAGGCCCGCTTCGACGACCCGGGCATCCCCGTGCTGCTTACCGACGAGGTTCCGCCTCTGGGCGCCAATGCGGG
>JANMSA010000255.1:0-3981 GCA_031388865.1 Acidobacteriota bacterium
CAGGATCGGATCCGCGTGCTGATGAACGACTGGATCGGTGCCCTCGAACGAGCGATCCGCATGGCGCAGGACGAGAACCATCTCCGCGCGGACGTCGATCCCGAACAGCTTGCGTTCGAGCTCAACTCCCTTTTCTTCGGAGCGAACTTTGCGCACCATCTGCGTCTCGACAAGAAAGCCATCGAGAGGGCGCAACGCGCCGTCGAATCCCGACTGGAAGCGCTGCGCACCTAGATGGTTTCGCAGCGCTCGGAGCGCAAGTCATGGAAAGCGCCTGCGGCGCGATCGCGGGCCGCTGCATGGTCGAACGCACCGACGATCGTCGAGCCAGACCCGCTCATGCCGGCCCACTTCGCGCCTGCGTCCTGCATGCGCAGCTTGAGGTCGCGCAAGCGCGGCAGCACGGAGAACACGGGCTCCTCGAAGTCGTTCGTGAAGTTGGTAAAGTCGCGATAGGCGTCGATCCCGAGCGGCGGCGAATAGCGCGTCACGCGGGCGAACGCGTCCTTCGTCAACACGCGCTCCTCTGGCAGAAGGAGCAGCAGCGGAATGCCGATCCTCGGCGGCAGTGGCGTGAGCACTTCCCCACGGCCCGTCGCATACGCGCACCCACCGATCAGGAAGAACGGCACGTCCGACCCCAGTTGCAACGCGAGCACCGCGAGATCAGGACCCGGTCCATCGTCGCGCGTTGCTGAAAGCGCGAGCAGCGTCGTGGCCGCGTTCGACGAGCCACCGCCCAGACCGCCACCCGCAGGAATGCGCTTCCGCAGATCGATCGCGACCGGGGGGGCGCCGGCCGCGCGTGCCGCACGCATCACCAGATTCGTTTCGTCAATCGGGATGGACGGGTCGTCGCAGGTCAGCACGAGCTGATCGGAATCGCGAAAGGCCAGCGTGTCGTGCAGCGAGATGGTCTGCAATACCGTCTCGAGCTCGTGAAAACCGTCCGTGCGCTTGCCGGTGATGCGCAGCGCCCAGTTAATCTTCGCGTACGACTTCCACATGCTCGATCTCGACCCGGTCCGCACCTCGCGCGATCATGACACGCCTGGCCGGGAACGACGGTGGATCGAAGGTCACGACGATCTCGCCCACCGTGGCCGCGGCGATGCCGGCCGCAGTCATCTCCAGCTGCAGATTCTCGCGGGGAGGGAGGCCGAGAAGCAGCATGGCCGTCTCCGCTGGCGTCAGGCCGGTCGCGCGAAGGAAGTCGAATGACGCAGGCGCAACCTCGGGCTCCGTGGTGATGATCTCGCCGACCGCCTTCATGGTCATCGCCGTCGTGCCCACAGGCGTGTACGCGATCAGTTCCATGCGACGGGCGTCGTGAACGGCGAGTTGCGCGCGGAACGACTGCGTCGTGCCGCCGGTCGTTGCGCGCACGCGCATCAGGCTGCGCATGCCACGAAAGTTTTCACGCTCCGCGCGCAACAAAGACGCCGCAGCGTCAGCAGTCGGCGCTGACAAAACCGCGACAGCAGCGCCACTCGGCCGTCCCGTTTGACAGCCAAGCGCGATGCTGGCGACGGCCACCACCGACAACCGCCAACCGTCAAACGCCAACGGCAACTACTTTTTCTCCAGCTGAGCGATCTTCGCGCGGATCTTGTCGCCTTCCTGAGCGGCGGGGTCGAGGCTCAGCGCTGTTCGGTAGCTGCGCAACGCGCGGTCCATCTCTCCCCGCTTCGCGAGCACGTCACCGAGGTGCTCGTGCACTGTGGCGTCGCGCGGAAGAAGGTTCGTCGCATCCGTCAGATGCTTCTCCGCCAGTTCCAGGTTGCCGAGACGGAAGTACACCCAGCCCAGTGAATCCACGTACGCGCCATTGGTCGGCTCCTTCCCTACCGCGCGGACGAGCATCTCGTGCGCGCGATCGAGATTCTTGCCGCTTTCGGCCCACATGTAGCCGAGGTAGTTGAGCGAAGGCGCGTGGTTGGGATCTTTGGTGAGCACTGCGACAAAGATGTCCTCGGCCGCCTTGTGGTCGCTCGCGCGCTCGTAGAGAGATCCGAGCTGGAAGCGCAGGTCGACATCCTCCGGCTTCGCACCGGAAGCTGCCTTGATCAATGCGATCGCCGCGGCGGTGTCTCCAGCCGCGACGTAGGCCTCGGTGGCCGCAATCGTATTGCGCGTCCCGAGCTTCGTCTGCAACGCCGCCTGCTGCGCGGCTTTGCCTTTCTGTCCCGCGCGGGTCAGCGCTTCAATGTACCGCGCGTTCACGAATGGATCGTCGCCGAACTGCTTGAGAAGCGGCTCGAGGAGGGCCACGGCTTCGTCGGTTTTCTTCTGCCGCTTCAACCCCTCCAGAGCGATGTTGATCGCCTGAGAGTTGGGCTTGTCGCGAAAGACGAAGATGGTCTTCGCGGTCTCGATGGCCGCTTCGTTATTGCCTTTCTGCAGATCCACATACGCGAGCTGCGTGCGGGCCATGGCGCTGAGATGGTCCGGCAGATTGGCGACGCCCAGCAACTGCTGAAAGGCCTGCGACGCCTCCTCCCACTTCTTCTGCCCGACGAGGCTCAGGCCGAAACCCGCGATGATGTCCGCGTCTCTGTTTTCGGCCAGGAGGAGCTTGCGGAAGTGCGTCTCCGCCTCTGCGTACTGCTCGAGGTCGTTCAGCGCCTCGGCGAGGTAGAACAACGAGCGCGCGTCCCTGGGATCGGCTGCGATCAGCGCGCGAAAGCGATCGCGGGCGTTGTGCGCGTCGCCTCCCCGAAGGTAGAAAAAGGCCTGCTGCCGCTGCATCTCCACGTTCAGCGGATCTTCGTCGATCAGCGGCTGCAGGACCGCGGCGGCCTTGGTGAATTCGTTCTCCTGCGCATAGATGTCGAGGAGTTGCATGATCGCCGGACCGAACGTCGGGTCGACGGCCACCGCGCGCTCGAGATACCGCTTCGACTCATTGCCTCGTCCCAGCTTGGTGAGCACCTGCGCGTACTGATAGTTGAGAGCGCGTTGATCGGGGGCGCGTTCGACCATGGCGGCCAGGACACGCTCCGCGTCACTCACGCGATTCAGCGAAGTGAGAATGTGCGCGACTGCGACTCCGGAGGAAAAGTCGTCCGGATACGCCTTGAAAGCAGCCTGCAGGTACTTCAGTGCCTCCTCAACTCGCGCGCGATCGCTGCTGCCGCGGTCGAGGAGGAGGCGGCCGAGGACTCGATTTGCGTCGTAGAAGTCGGGCGTCCTGGTCAGGACGGCACGAAGCTCGGTCTCGGCACGATCGACGCGGCCGGCGTCGATGAGCATCATCGCGCGCTCGTAGCGAAGAACGGGATCGTCCGGCACTTTTCTGATGACTTTGTCGATGAGGCTCAGGGCATCGTCGAACCGCCCTTCATCGGCAGCCAGCTTGGACAGGAGGAACTCGTACGGCTCATTCGGGAACTCCTGCCCCCGGGTCACGCCGGCGAAAGCGAGGACCGTCAGCAGGAGCAACGCGAACATCTTCATTGATTTCATCGTAGCCTCGAACAGGAACAACTGATCACGTAACCACCAATTCCGCTCCGGCAATCCAGCCAGAATCGTGCCCCGGTATCCAGGCTCACGAGGCTCCGCGGGCGAGTTGGAGAAGATTGTGCTAAAAAGCTTCAGGGAAACGGCGAATCCGGCAGGCGCTGTCCCTCCAAGGAATGGCGGAGAGCGAGTGAGTCTGGAGCGGATCGAGATCACGCCTCTCGTCGTCATCGCTGGCGAGATCCTGCAGCAGCGGAGAACGGGGCGGCTGACGATCCTCAGGGTATCCCTGCGGAAGGTTCTCTACTGGTCGCAGGGCGAGCTCATCATGTGCGTCTCCGCTCAGCCCGGGGATTCGCTGGCGGACTTCCTCGTCCGCCGTCAGGCGATCACCGCTGAACGCGCGCTGGAAGTCTTCGGTGGGGACGAAAGCGACGCGGTCGATAAGGTTCACCAGCTCGGCCTCCACGATCTTTCCACCCGGCAGTCCCTTCTTCGCGAATGGCTCACCCAGCAGGT
>JANMSA010000258.1:0-2705 GCA_031388865.1 Acidobacteriota bacterium
GTGCGCAACATCGCCGATGTCGCGACCGCGATTGCGCGCGGTGACTTGTCGCGGAAGATCACCGTCGACGTGAAGGGCGAGATCCTGGAGCTGAAAAACACGCACAACACCATGGTCGACCAACTCAACGCTTTCGCGTCCGAGGTGAGTCGCGTCGCGCGCGAAGTCGGCACCGAGGGCAAGCTCGGCGGGCAGGCCTTGGTTCCAGGCGTCGCGGGCACCTGGAAGGATTTGACCGACAACGTCAATTCGATGGCCTCGAACCTCACCGGGCAAGTGCGCAACATCGCGGAGGTCACCATCGCGGTGGCCAACGGCGATCTGTCGCGCAAGATCATCGTCGACGTGCGCGGCGAGATCCTTCAGCTGAAGGAGGCCATCAATACCATGGTCGAGCAGCTGCGCTCGTTCGCCAGCGAAGTCACGCGCGTGGCGCGTGAGGTGGGCACCGAGGGGCGCCTGGGCGTGCAGGCGGTCGTCCCCGGTGTCGCGGGAACCTGGAAGGACCTCACCGACTCGGTCAACGCCATGGGGGCCAACCTGACCGCGCAGGTGCGTAACATCGCGGAAGTGACCACGGCGGTCGCGCGCGGCGATCTCTCGCGAAAGATCACCGTCGACGTCAAGGGTGAGATTCTCGAGCTGAAGAACACCATCAACACCATGGTCGACCAGCTTCGCTCGTTCGCCTCCGAGGTCACGCGCATGGCTCGTGAGGTAGGCACCGAAGGCAAGCTCGGCGGGCAAGCCGACGTTCCCGGGGTCGCGGGCACCTGGAAGGATCTCACCGATTCCGTGAATTTCATGGCGGCGAACCTGACCAACCAGGTTCGCGGCATCGTGCGGGTCGTCACCGCCGTGGCCGACGGCAACCTACGCCAGAAGTTGACCGTGGAGGCCAAGGGCGAAGTCGCCGCGCTGGCCGACACCATCAACAACATGACCGATACGCTGGCCACGTTCGCCGAGCAGGTCACCAACGTCGCACGCGAAGTCGGGGTCGAAGGGCGACTCGGGGGTCAAGCGAACGTGCCCGGTGCGGCAGGCACCTGGAAAGACCTGACGGGCAACGTCAATTTGCTCGCAGCGAACCTGACCAATCAGGTGAGAGCCATCGCGGATGTGGCAACGGCCGTGACCAAAGGCGACTTGACACGCTCCATTCAGGTCGAGACTCGCGGCGAGGTCGCGGATCTGAAAGACAACATCAATACGATGATCGACAACCTGCGAGCGACCACCGATCGCAACCAGGAGCAAGACTGGCTGAAGACCAATCTGGCCAAATTCACGCGCATGCTGCAGGGTCAGCGCGATCTGCTCACGGTAGGCAAGACGCTGCTGTCGGAGCTCGCGCCGCTGGTCGACGCGCAGCAGGGAACCATCTATCAGATGGATAGAACGGAACCTGGCGAGCTCGGGGAGGTCATCGGACAGAAGACGCTCCGCTTGCTGGCGAGCTACGCGACCAGCCCCGACCAGCCGGGAAGCATCCCGCTCGGCATCGGCTTGGTTGGCCAGGCGGCCGCGGAGAAGCAGCGTATTTTGCTGAACGACGTGCCGCCCGATTACATTCGGGTTCACTCTAGTCTGGGAGAAGCAGCTCCGAAGAGCGTGCTGGTGCTGCCGGTGCTGTTCGAAGGCGAGACGATGGCGGTCATCGAACTGGCCGCCTTGCGCCCGTTCACGAACACGCATCTTGCATTTCTCGAACAGCTACCGCAGTCGATCGGCGTCGTGCTCAACACGATCGAGGCCACGATGCGCACGGAGAACCTGCTGCTCCAGTCGCAGCAGCTGACCTCGGAGCTGCAAACTCGGCAGACCGAGCTGCAGCAAACGAACGAGGAGCTGGCGTCCAAGGCCAAGCAACTCGCCGAGCAGAACGTGGAGGTAGAACGGAAGAACAAGGAAGTGGAGCACGCTCGTCGCGCGCTGGAGGAGAAGGCCACCGAGCTTGCACTCACCAGCAAGTACAAGTCCGAGTTCCTCGCCAACATGTCGCACGAGCTTCGAACCCCGCTCAATTCGATCTTGATCCTCGGCCAGCAGTTGGCCGAGAACGTGGCGGGCAACCTGACGCTCAAGCAGACCGAGTTTGCCAGGAACATTCACTCGGCAGGCACCGATCTGTTGACGCTCATCAACGACATTCTCGATCTCTCCAAGATCGAGTCGGGGACCGTCACCGTCGAACCCGAAGACATCGCCTTCGGCTCGCTGCGGGAAACGGCGCACCGAATGTTTCATCACATGGCCGAGGGCAAGGGCCTGGTGTTCGACGTGGAGATCGCGCAGGAGTTGCCGCGCTCCTTCCTGTGCGACCCCAAGCGTCTTCAGCAGATTCTGAAGAACCTGCTCTCCAACGCGTTCAAGTTCACCGCGCAAGGGCGAGTCTCGATGACGGTCCGCCACGTTACGGCGGGTTGGAATCCGGATCACCCGGTGCTCAACGCGGCGAACGCGGTGGTCGCGTTCGCGGTCAGCGATACGGGCATCGGCATCGCTCCCGAGAAGCACCGGCTCATCTTCGAGGCCTTTCAGCAGGCTGACGCAGGGACCAGCCGAAAGTACGGCGGAACCGGGCTCGGCCTGGCGATCAGCCGCGAGCTCGCCAACCTGCTCGGCGGTGAAATCCGCCTCGTCAGCCAGCTCAGCGAGGGCAGCACCTTCACGCTCTATTTGCCCTTGCACTACACGGGCCC
>JANMSA010000287.1:0-6366 GCA_031388865.1 Acidobacteriota bacterium
GTCGAATGTCTCCGCAGGCCAGTTCGCCGATCACGAACGGATGCATGAGCACCGTTTCCGCCTCGAGCAGGGAAGCCATCGCCGGAACGCCACGAGAGAGGTGATCCACCCAGACCGAGGTGTCCACCAGGATCATCGGCTTCGCCGCCGCGGGATAGGCCGGAGGTTCGGCTCCGTACCGCCAAGACGCGCCAGTCGCCGGGCGCTTTCCCGGCTGATCAGAGCGCGGAGCCCCTCGTGGATCAACGCCGTCCGCTCATGGACTCCCGTGATCCGCATCGCTTCCGCGATCAACTGATCGTCGAGATTCACCGTCGTTCTCATCGCTCCTCCTGATGCATCATTTATGCATCACATGATGCACCAATTGGAGCGCCTCCGGCGCGACCTCGGCCCGCCGGAGGCCCCTCGTGGATCTCTCTCGCCCGCCGCGCGATGTCATAATTCGCGCCCGAATGGACATTCGTGCAGGCAGCGTTCTCGGCCCCTATGAGATCCAGTCCCAGATTGGGGCGGGGGGGATGGGGGAAGTCTTCAAGGCGCGGGATACACGGTTGGAGCGGTCCGTCGCCATCAAGGTGCTGCCCGCGGAGCTGGCGCAGAGCGCGGCGTTCCGCTCGCGCTTCGAGCGCGAGGCCAGGACCATCTCGCAGCTCAACCATCCGCACATCTGCATGCTGCATGACATCGGACAGCACGACGGACGGAGCTATCTCGTCATGGAGCTGCTCGAAGGGGAGACTCTGGCGGACCGGCTCTCGCGCGGACCGTTGCCGCTCAGCGACGTGTTTCGCATCGGGATGCAGCTTGCCGACGCGCTCGACCGGGCGCATCGCGCCGGCATCGTGCACCGCGACCTCAAGCCGGCCAACGTCATGCTCACCCGCTCCGGCGCCAAGCTGCTCGACTTCGGTCTGGCCAAGAGCGCGGGTATCGAAGTCGTGCTCGACGGCGCCACGCAGCAGAAGCCGCTCACGCAGGAAGGAACGATCCTGGGGACCTTCCAGTACATGGCGCCCGAGCAACTGGAGGGCCTCGAAGCCGACGCGCGCACCGACATCTTCGCCCTCGGCGCCGTGCTCTACGAGATGGCTACCGGCGTGCGCGCCTTCGACGGCAGCACCAAGACCTCGCTCATCGCCGCCATCGTCTCCCAGGATCCGAAGCCGCTCGCGCAGATCGTGCCGCTCACCCCACCCGCCTTCGAGCACGTGGTCAGCCGCTGTCTGGCCAAGACTCCCGACGATCGCTGGCAGAGCGCGCATGACATCGCCGAGCAGCTGCGTTGGATCTCCGAGGCGGGGTCGCAGGCGGGAGTGGCGGCGCCGGTGGTGGCGCGGCTCCGCTCGCGCGATCCGCTGACGTGGATCCTGGTGGCGCTTCTCACCGCGGCGCTGGCGACAGCGGGCTGGCTGGCCTCCCGTGTCGCACGCGACTCCTCCGCAGCCGCAGTCTGGGATCTGGCGCCGCCGGATGGCCTGCGGTTCAACGCGGTCGGCGACGACTCCGGCGCCGCGGTGATCTCACCCGATGGAACCATGGTCGTGTTCGCGGCCACGGACTCGACGAAGACGCAGTTGTGGTTGCGCACGATCGCCACTGGCGAGGTGCGCGCGTTGCCGGGCACGATCAATGGCGCGTATCCCTTCTGGTCGCCGGACAGCAAGTCGATCGGCTTCTTCAGCATCGGAGCGCTGAAACGGCTGGACGTCTCTGGCGGTGCACCGGTCCAGCTCACGGCCGTGCAGACCGGCCGTGGAGCAACCTGGTCCCGGGACGGAACGATCGTCTACACGCCGGACACGCAGCGCACGCTCTACCGCATCCCCGCCGCCGGCGGGACTTCCGTCCCGGTCACCCAGCTGGAGAAGGGGAAGCACACCAGCCATCGCTGGCCCTGGTTCCTCCCCGACGGAAAGCACTTCCTCTATTTAGCCGCGAATCATCAGGCCCCGAGCGGACCCGACAACGGCATCTACGTGGGCTCGCTCGACGGCGGTCCTCCGCGCCTGGTCATGCAGTCGCTGACGAACATGGTCTCCGCCGGCGGCTACGCTCTGTTCGCGCGCGAGGACACGGTGATGGCACAGCCTCTCTCCGGCAACGGCGTGCTCAGTGGGGAACCGCGGCCCGTCGTCAGCAATGCGCTCAACGACGGAGGGATCTGGCGCGGCGCCGTCAGTGCGAGCGAAACGGGCGTGCTCGTCTACCACCGCGGCCGTGCGGAAGTGTCGTCGACACTGCGCTGGGTGGATCGCGCCGGCAAGGAGCTCGAAGTCATCGGAGAGCCGGGCTCGTACTGGGACATCGAGCTCTCCCCCGATCTTCAGAAAGTGGCCATCTGCGTGGGCGATCCGCAACGCGAAGTCTGGATTCGCGATCTGCCGCGGAAGACGTTCACGCGCTTTCCCATGCAGGGATCCTTCACCGGAACCGCGATCTTCTCCCCCGACGGCGGGACGGTCTACTTCGACGTCACGATCATCGGCAAGAGCACGGTGTACTCGCGACGGATCACCGGCGGAGGGGAGACGCGCGTCGCGGACGTCGATGACTTCGCACTCGTATCGAGCGCGGCCCCGGATGGAAGGAGCCTGCTCGTGCACAATCGCCGCGGACGCCTCTCGCGCATTCCTATCCAGCCGCGCGGCAAAGCCGAAGTGCTCACGCAGCCCACCAGTGTCGAGCTCTATCCCGTCTACTCTCCGGATGGACGCTGGATCGCCTACCAGACCGAGGAGAACGGACGCTTCGAGATCTTCGTCATGTCCGCGACCGATCCGACGGAGAAGTGGAAGATCTCCTCGTCCGGAGGCATCTACCCCCGCTTCCGCCGCGACGGGAAGGAGTTGTTCTACCTCGACTCCACCAACCGCCTCACCGCCGTCGCCATCAATCTCACCGGCACGGACCTCCAAGTCGGAGCGACGACGACGCTCTTCTCCCTCACCCCAAGGCCCCTCTCCCGCGCCTACGACGTCTCCCCCGACGGCCAACGCTTCCTGGTGAACACGATCACGGAGCTGCAGTCGCCGATGGCGGTGTCCATGTCGAACTGGCAGTCGCGCCTGCGAAAGTGAACACGACCAGTACGGACCGCCTCCAGCGGCCACGCGCTAGCCCGTCAACATGAGCGGTCGCGGGGCACGTGATTGCACGCAAAGTTTCCCCACTGAGCGCTGACGGCCGGGCCAGGCGCCGGACGTCCCCCGTCGGCGATGTGGTGCGACTACGGCATAGACCATCGGAAGAACCTCTGGAGGTCCTCAATGCGTCACCCCTGGCTCATCCCCGCCTCGATGCTGCTCACCCTCACCGTAGCCTGCAAATCCGAGGTGAAGGAGACGACCGCTACCACAGTCACCGCGGCCACCACCGTCGAATCGTCAACCGCGTCCCAGGTCGATCTCACGACCGCGGCGCCTGTGGTGACGACGGAAACTGTCGCCGAAACCGTGACGGCCCCGACCGACACCGCGACTCTCACCACGAAAAAGACCGTGGCGACGTCGACCCGCGCGCCGAAGCCCGCCTCGAGTACTCCGAAGGCGACTCCCGCCGCGCCGAAGCCCGCGCCAGTCACACCCAAAGCGACGCCGATCCCGATACCGGTCGAGACGTCTCCGGCATCGACGCCTGCCCCGATCCCCGAACCAAAAGCTGCGGAGCCTGTCGCCAAACCCGCCGAGCCCGCGCCCGCAAAAACGACCACCGCCGCGCGCCGGCCTTCCGGAAAAGCGCCGAAGAGCCACAACGTCGACCACGGCGGCATCCCGCACGCCCCCGGCTCAGACACAGCAGCCACGAAATGCGCGATGTGCCACGGGAAAGACCTCCGCGGCGGCAAAGTGGCCCCCTCCTGCTACGAGTGCCACAAGAAGACCTGGAAGTAACAATCGACCGGGGGGCCGGCCCGCCGGAGGCCCGCCGGTCGTCTACTCTTCTCCTGTGGATCCACTCACCCATGCCATTGCTGGAGCCACCCTTGGCTGGGTCGTCACCCATCGTCACCTCGGCAAACGGGCGCTGGTCGTTGGTGCGATCGCGGCGTTGGTTCCGGATGCGGACGTCCTGATTCGCAGTGCGTCCGATCCTTTGCTGGCCATCGAGCACCATCGCGGCTTCACGCATTCATTGCTCTTCACTCCCATCGGCGCGCTGCTCGTGGCGTTGCCGTTTCGCAGACAACTGCGGTGGACGTGGCTCGGTGCAATGGTCGCCTGGCTGTCTCATGCCCTGCTCGACGCCTCGACGACCTACGGCACGCAGTTGTTCTGGCCCTTCTCCCGGCATCGCGTGGGTCTGGACCTCATCTCCATCATCGACCCGATCTTCACGATCCTTTGTGTCGTCGGACTCATCGCGGCCTGGCGCACTCGCCAGCGCTTCGCCACGATCGCCCTCGCCTGCGCACTGCTCTGGCTAGTCCTCGGCCTCGTCCAACGCGAGCGCGCCGAGGCCGCGCAAGAGCGTCTGGCGAAAGAGCGTGGCGATCCCAGGACGCGCGGCGCCGTCTTTCCCACCATCGCCAACCGAGTCGTCTGGCGCTCGCTCTACGCGACGGACGATCGCACCCTGCGCATCGACCGCATCCGCATTCCCTGGTTCGGAGCGGCCACGATCACTCCAGTTGCGAGCGTCCGGCACATCACCGACACGCGCTCGTCGCACGACCTCGCACGCTTCGCCTGGTTCAGCGACGGGTGGATGGCCACGGATCCGACCGACGCCACCATCATCGGCGACGCGCGCTACTCGATGTTCGCAGACCGCTACGTACCGGTGTGGGGCATCCGCCTCGAGCCAACCGAATGGGTCAATCGCAGCCGCCAACGCCGGCTCGGGCAGTGACCGAGGGCCTCCGGCGGTCGTCACTCCCCGTCTCTCCTGGCGGATAATCCACGTGATGCCCACTGACGACATCGCCGTGTTTCAGGTCACGCGTGACGCGAAGTGTGACGAGTGTGGAGAAGAGCTCGGTCGCGGAGGGATGTTGCGGAAGGAGAAAGAGAAGGGTCTCTGCCTCGATTGCGCCGATCTCGGCCACCTGTTCTTTCTGGGGGCGGGCGACGCTTGCGTCACGCGGCGGGCGCGTAAGCACTCGCCCATCGTCGTCGTCGTGTTGCGATGGAGCCGCTCGCGGAAACGGTATGAGCGCCAGGGCCTCCTCGTCACCTCCGACGCCATCGACCGGGCCGAAGAGGAGTGTCTCGATGACGCGGATTTGCGCGAGCGGCGGCAACGCTACAACGCCGAGCGGCGCGGACAGATCGACGCAGAATACGTCCGGCGCTTTGCGGAGGCCACGCGGACGCGATTTCCGGTGGCGCCGGTCGGAGTCGAGAACCGCATTGCCGAGCATGCGTGCGAGAAGCACTCCGGGCGCATCGGCAGAACCGCGGCGGCGAAAGACTTCGACATCGAGGCGATCGAGCTCGCGGTGCGCGCGCATGTCCGCCACTGCTTCACGCAGTACGACTCGCTTCTCTCCCGCGGGACGGAGCGCGAGTTTGCTCGCGCGGCGGTGAGGAAAGACATCGATCGGATTCTCAGAGAGTGGGGCGGCGCGCCATGACCGCCGGCCGCAACGACCCCTGCCCCTGCGGGAGCGGGCGAAAGTACAAGAAGTGTCATCTCGCGTCCGACTCCGCGGCGCAGGCAGCTCAGCGTCCCGACACCGTGTCGCCCGTTCACGAGCAGGATCAGCGACTGGTCAACGACATTCTCGCGTTCCTCGAGCTGCGGTTTCCCTGGGAGATCGTCGAAGAGGTCGAGCAGCTCGACGCACATCCCTCGATGTCGCCGCAGTTCGCGGTGCCGTGGCTCGCGTACGTGGCCGAGTTCGAAGGACGAACGGGGGTCGACTGGTTCCTCGAGGAGCGCCAATGGGCTCTCGCGCGCGGCTCCGTCGAGTGGCTTACGGCGCAGCGGGCGAGCTGGCTTTCGATGTGGGAAGTTCTCGACGTCGAGCCTGGGCGGCACGTCGTCATGCGCGACCTGCTCACCTTCAGCGAGAGAACCGTGCACGAGGTGAAGGGCTCGCACACCATGAAGCCGGGCTTCGTCGTGCTCTGCCGCATCGTCGATTTCGGCGGAGTCTCGGCGATCTGCGGATTGCATCCGGCTCCTCTGGGTCCCGCCGCGGGCTCCAGCGTCGTCGAGCGCATCCGCAAGGCTCTCCGGCGGAGGAACGCCGTGCCGGCGGAACGGCTCCGCAACTTCAAGACTGCCGTGCGCATGTTGAACGCATGGTCGGATCAGCTTTCCGTGCTCAGCGCCGGGCCAACTCTGGTGAACACCGAGGGGGACCTGATTCTGCTGACGACCGATCGGTGGCGGTTCGATCCCAAGTCGCGCGACGCGATC
>JANMSA010000354.1:0-12515 GCA_031388865.1 Acidobacteriota bacterium
AGCTGCTATCGCTTCGCGTTGTCGGTTGTCAGTTTTCCGCGCCGTGCCACCAGGACGACAGGCTTGCTCACCGACAACAGACAACCGAGAACCGACAACGATTTCGCGCGAGCCCGCCGACCAGCAAACCAGCAACCAGGAAGCTACACCAGCTCGACGATCATCGCCCCGGCCTCGCCCCCGCCGATGCAGATCGCCGCGAGGCCGCGCTTCTCACCCCGGTTCTGCAGCGCATGAATGAGCGTCACCAGGATGCGCGCGCCGCTTGCGCCAATGGGATGCCCGAGAGCCACGGCGCCGCCGCAGACGTTGAGCTTCTCGTGAGGAATGCTCGCATCCTTCATCGCGGCCATCGACACCACGGCAAACGCCTCATTGATCTCAAAAACGTCGATGTCCCCGACGGTCATGTTCGCCCGGCGGAGGACCAGGTCGATCGCCTTGGCCGGGGCGGTGGTGAACCAGTCCGGCTCGTGCGCGGCTGTGGCCTGCGCGACGATGCGCGCGATCGGCTTGAAGCTGTTTTGCCGGGCATAGTCCGCGGAGGTGAGGATCAGCGCGGCCGCTCCGTCACTGATCTTCGACGCATTCGCCGCGGTCACAGTGCCCCCCTCCTTCGAGAATGCTGGTTTGAGGCGGGACATCTTGTCGAGTGGCGCACTGAACGGCTCTTCGTCGTCGACGACGACCGATTTGCCTTTCTTGCCTTCGATCTCGACGACGGCAATCTCCCGTTTGAAGCTGCCGGTCCTGGTCGCTTCCTGGGCACGGCGATACGACTCGAGCGAGTACGCGTCCTGTTCTTCGCGAGTGAAGTGGTACTTCGTCGCGCAGGCCTCGGCACAAGTGCCCATGTGCTTGTCCCCGTACGGATCCCACAGGCCGTCGTGGATCATGAGGTCGATCATCTTGCCGTTGCCCATGCGATACCCGCCGCGGGCCTGAGGCAGGGCGTAGGGCGCATTCGACATCGACTCCATGCCGCCCGCAACTGCAAGGTCATACTCACCGCAGCGGATGTCGTTGGCGGCGTACATCACTGCTTTCATCCCTGAGCCGCACACCTTGTTGATCGTGACCGCGCCGGCGCTGACGGGCACGCCCGCGAAGATTCCGGCCTGGCGCGCAGGTGCCTGACCGATGCCCGCCTGAAGCACGTTGCCCATGAGCACCTGCTGGACCTGATCGGCGGCGACGCCTGCGCCCTTCAGCGCGTACTGAATGGCGATCGCCCCCAGGCGGGGAGCGGGAAGAGAAGAGAGCGTGCCCTGGAATGAGCCGATCGGCGTGCGTGCGCCGCTGAGGATGACAATTTCTTTCATGGGGTCCCCTTTGGGTGATTGCAACGGTCGTGTTCTATCACAGCGAGTCGCAAAGACTCGCGGAGTGGCAAAGTCTTGAAAGTCTGCGCCAGTAACGACTTGAGACTTTGAGACTTTGCGACTGTGAGACTAGAATCGCGGCTCCGGCCGAGGTCCCCGGCCGCTCATCCGCATTCAACATCAGGAGCCATTGCAAAATGACCATTGCCATCACTGATCGACGGCTGCACATCCAGCCTGCCGAGGTCCACAACGTCCTGGAGCGTCACATGCTTGCGGACGGTTACGAGATCGTCATGGACCTGAGGAAATCGCAGGGCTCGTGGGTCTTCGACTCCCGCGGCAAGGGGCGAATCCTCGACTTCTTCACGAATTTTGCGTCCGTTCCGATTGGGTACAACCATCCCAAGCTCGACACCCCGGAGTTCCGCGAGCGGCTGGCGGACGCCGCGATCAACAAGCCCGCAAATTCCGACATCTACACGACCTACATGGCCGAGTTCGTGGAGGCATTCGCACGTCTGGCCGTGCCACCCGCGTTCAACAAGCACATGTTCTTCGTCGAAGGCGGCTCCCTCGGCGTCGAGAATGCGATCAAGGCGGCTTTCGACTGGAAAGTGCGCAAGAACTTTCTGAAGGGTTACAAGGAAGTGAAGGGTCAGCAGGTGATGCATCTGCGGCACTGCTTCCATGGACGCTCCGGCTACACCCTTTCGCTGACGAACACCGATCCGACGAAGACCGACTACTTCCCGAAATTCGACTGGCCGCGCATCGACAGTCCCAAGCTGAACTTCCCGTTGACCGAGGCGGTGCTCGCCCATACGGCGGGTCGCGAGCAGGCCGCACTGGAGCAGGCCAGGCAGTTCCTGCATGAGCG
Source organism: Acidobacteriota bacterium (assembly GCA_031388865.1). Classification (GTDB taxonomy): domain Bacteria; phylum Acidobacteriota; class Thermoanaerobaculia; order Gp7-AA8; family Gp7-AA8; genus QHVT01. The sequence continues at coordinate 2,203 of JANMSA010000354.1, forward strand.
CAAGGACGACATCGCCGCCTTCATCATGGAACCGATCCAGGGCGAGGGTGGCGACAACCACTTCAGGCCCGAGTTCTTCAAGGCGATCCGCCAGCTCTGCGACGAGAACGACATGGTGCTGATCTTCGACGAAGTGCAGGCTGGCGTCGGCATCACCGGGAAAATGTGGGCGTTCCAGAACTACGGCATCGAGCCGGACATGTTCGCTTTCGGCAAGAAGACACAGGTGTGCGGCTTCGCCTCCAACGACCGCATCTTCGACATCGACAACAACGTGTTCCGGCTCTCCTCCCGCATCAACTCCACCTGGGGCGGGAACCTTGTGGACATGGTTCGCTCTCAGCGATACTTCGAGATCATCGATGAGGAGAAGCTCGTCGAGAACACGGCCACGGTCGGAGCCTACTTTCTGGGCGAGCTCCGTCGCTTCGAGCAGGAGTTCCCTGCCCTCGTCTCGAACGTTCGCGGCCTGGGTCTCATGTGCGCGTTCGACCTCCCGGACACCGCCACGCGCCAGAAGGCGCTCGCCGCATTCATGAGCCAGAACATGCTCGTGCTCGCGTCCGGATCACGCTCCGCGCGTTTCCGCCCGCCGCTGAATCTCTCGCTGGAAGAGGCGGGAGAAGGGATCCGCCGGATGGAGAAAGCGCTGAAAGACCTCTAGCTCCCTTCGGTCGCGTTGTCAGTTCTCAGTTGTCGGTTGTCTGCGAGGTCTCTCGCGTCTCACATTGGTTTGGTTGCTGGTTGAGAGAAGTTGGACATCCGCCCGAAGGCGCAGACAACCGACAACCGACAACCGACAACTGCCTCACCCGCGGGAGCAAAAGCATCACCGCCAGAAACGCCGCGAGAGGCGCGACCTGGTGGGGCAGGCGGTTCATGGTCAGGCTGACGTGCGCGACGAAATCCCACTTCGTCGTCAGCGCCTGTCCGACCATCAGTCCGAGCTGGAGGGTGACCACGAGGAGCAGAAAGAGCTCGCGGCGGATGGCCTCTCGCAGGAACACGACCAGCGTGACGAACACCGCCAGCCAGAACCACGGTTGATCGGGCGGCGCCTCTTTGAAGGCACGCACCACTTCGTCCATCGTGCCGAGGCGCGCGAAGACGCGTCCCAGCATGGAGCCTTCCATGAAGTCGGTCGACAGTTTCAACGCGCTGCGCGCAATCAGCCATGGGGCGATCACGGCCGCCGCGGGCCAGAGCTCGAGAACGCGCCGGATGCTGCGCGTCGTGACCAGCAGCGCCAGCGCCGTGACGGCAATCAGCGCCAGGCCTTCGTTCTTCGACCACGCCGCCAGGCCGAGCAGCACTGCGCCAAGCGTCGTCGAGCCGCGACGGATGAAGAGCACCCCGGCGCATCCGAACGCCATCACCCCTGCCTCCGCGAGCCCGACCCACAGGTTCAGCGTGGGAAATGCGACGGCGAGCGTCGCCAGAGCCGGCCACCGCAGCTCATCCGCGAACATGCCGCGCGCTACGGCGATGACAGACGCGCACAACGCGACGTAGATCCAGCCGAACACGGCGTCGTTCCAGCCCCCGGTCATGATCGCCACTGCGTCGAACAGCAGCGGCAGGAGCAAGGGATAGTCTGCCTTCTCCACCGTGTGCAGGAGCGCCCAGTCGATGCCGCGCGCGTCGAAGAACACATGAGCCTTCGAGCCCCAGATGCCGAAGAAGTCCCATTCGTACGGCGTCGCCCACGTCGCGAAGATGGCGTACACGACGACGATGGCGAAGGTGATCGCATCGAAGATGAAGTGAAGGGGCGGGCCCTGAGCCGGCGACTGACCCGGGACGGGAGTCGCAAGCGCCCGGCGGACCAGGAGGGCGCCGCCCCAGAGGAAAGGGATCACGGAGATGACCAGGGAGGTCCGTGTCCACGGAATGCGCAGCATCGACAGCGTGAACAGGGCCAGTGCGATGGCGCCGAGTCCAAGAAGGACGGCGGCGCCGAGGCGCGTCACTTTTTCTTCCTCGCGATGGCGCCGTGGCTGCCGACCCAGACCAGCTCGAAACGGGGATCGCCCCATCCGGTATCCCAGATGGCAACGACGTCCGGAGCCTCTTCAGGGGCCACGAGGTCCATCGGCAGCAACACGTTCCGCCCCGTGAGCGTATAGCGCGAGCGCCAGTACGTGTAGCTGAACCCCGCGTGCGGCCAGCCGAAGACCAGGCCCACCCGTTCGCCCCTGCGCGTCTGCACGCGCACTTCGCTGAGAAACTTCAGAAGATCAGGCGGAGTGGGATCGTTCCTGAGTCGCAGCGGGGCGCGGTCGATGCCTGCAATGTTGCCATCTACACTGGGTGGGCGATGCGGTGGAAGCAGCAACCTGAACATCGATGCGCGCATGCCGCCGGCGAGGATCGCCGCGAAGAGCAGGCCGGCCGCGACCCTGCGCATCATTCGGCGCTGACGGCGGGCTCTCCGACCGCGACTTCATCCCACAGCGTGTGCGGCTTGCGGTTCATCACCAGATAGCGCCAGAGAAGATCGCCGTAGCCGTGCGCCACGACCCCCCGCTTCTCGTAGAAAGGCACGAGCAGCTTCTGCAATCGCGGCAGATTGTAGAACGGCACACCCGGGAAGTAGTGATGCTCGAGGTGGTAGTTCGAGAAGAGGAAGACCGGGTCCCAGAACCACGACCCTTTGACCAGCGTCGCCCATTTAGCCGGATCACCCGGGTCAATGTCGTAGTGCTGCCCGAGACGGTTCAGCGCGAAGGCGATGGGAAACACGAAGAACACGGGAATGACGTAAAGCTTGAGCGCGATCGCCCATCCGCCCAGGAAGGCAATCGCGGCCAGGACGGAAAGATGAAAGGCGACCGAGCCGAGACGTTCGAGCCGGATGCGCGACTGCAGTTCCCTCTCGTACGTCGCCGTCTCCTTCGCCGCCGCGCGAAAGTAGATCGGGAACAGCGCCGGGGTGAAGTAGAGCAGCTTCAACCAGCGGGCGTTGATCTTCGGGGAGAGGTAGTGCCGCTTCGGATCTTCGAGATCCGAGCCCAGGCCCGCGTGATGATCGAGGTGCCAGCGCGTGAACTGCGAAGAGGAGATGCCGCTGGGAATCGCGTAGAGCAGGCCGAGGATGCGGTAGCCGCGTTCGCTCGATTTCTCGAGGACGGCGCGATGCACGACCTCGTGCAGCAGGACCGTCCCGTTGAACACCGCAAATCCGGCCACGAAGGCAAACGGCAGCCACTGATACCAGTGGCCCAACGCCACGATGGCATAGCCACTGCCCGTCAGCGCCGCCAGATTCCCCAGCGCCACGAGGGCGTGGAGCAGAGGACGCTTGCGATGCAACTCGCGCACCGCATCGACCGGGATCTCACGAGCGAGGTCGCGCTTGAGCTGCTGGGCGTGGTCCGCGTAATAGGATGGCATCTGGGAACGGTTGGCGATTGACGACTGCCTGTATGAATCGAATCTACACGATCGGTCATTCCACGCGCGCCCTGGACGAGCTCGTTTCGCTCCTGCGCGAGCACCAGGTAATCCGTCTCGCGGACGTGCGCCGCTATCCCGTTTCGCGCCGCTTTCCTCACTTTTCCCGCGACTCGCTCGAGCGCTCCCTCCCCTCCCTCGGCATTCTCTACGACCACTTCGAAGATCTGGGTGGACGGCGGAAGTCGGACCCCGGCTCGCCCAACGGGGCCTGGGAAAACGAGCAATTCCGTGGATACGCCGACTACATGGGCACGGCCGGGTTTCGAGCTGCCGTCGACCGCCTGGTCAAGCCCGATCACTCCACTGCCGTGATGTGCGCGGAGGCGGTGCCATGGCGCTGCCATCGCAACCTGGTCGCCGACGAGTTGCTCCGGCGCGGGATGGAGGTGCTGCACGTGATTGGTCCTGGAGCAGCGAAATCACACGAGCTCAGCAAGATGGCTCTGTTCGAGCCTGACCGCGTCACCTATCCTCCCCGCCAGGGAACGATCTTCCCTCATTGAGGCGTCCCGCATGTTTGCGCATGCCGGCAAAGAGGATCAGCGGTGGTGCGCCTTCAGCCTTCGACTCCCGGACCGGCCTCCTGCGAGGTGGCCGCGGAATAGCGCCGGATGAGCAGGACCTGCGATCCAACCGTCGCGACGATGAGGTCCAGCAGTACGTACAGGACACCTACGCCGGAGGGTGGATTTGCTGCCGTGAGGCCGACGAATGGCACGTCCGCGACCCATTGCCAGTTGCCGTTCCACGTACCCCCCCATTCGAGCATCACGGTATACGTGACACACGCGCAGAGCATCAAGGGATGGCGCGACCGAAGGATCAACGCGATGGCCGCCACCGACCAGAGCAGGCCCCAGGTGTCGCCGTAGAGGAAAAGGGTGGTCAGCGCCATGGCCGCCATCACCGCCAGAATCATGCGAACGATGCCTGTCTGATGTCGTTGCAGCGCGGGCTGGCGCGCGGTGACCACCGCCAGGGCATAGAACAGGGCGTGTCCTGGAGGCACGTACAGCGGAATCGATGCGTGCTGGTACGAGTACAACCCCCACACAGCGGAGAGCAACACCTCGCCAGTCGTTGCGACGATGACGCAGAGGAAGACGGGCGTCACCGCGACATCCAGTCGCTTGCAAACCAAGTAGACGAAGGCCAGAGTCGCGCCGCCCAGCAGCGCCTGCGTGGCAACTCCCTGCGCATCGAGATGCAGCACCGCCGCCACGAAGGCGGCGCTCAGGATCAGGAGAAGCTGAAACTCGCGCGTCATATCGCCGTCTTCGAATGACCTGTGCTCCATGCCGGCTTCCGGCCGCCGTTCCGCAGGTGGCGCAGTATAAGGGTGCGCGCGACGCTCACCGTCGGATCCAGAGCGTGACGGTTGCTCCGCGGAGAACCACGCAACCGGGGCTGGGTTCACGCGGGGCTCGAAGACTCGAAGACTCGAAGGCGCGAAGACTTGCTACACTCCCCGCCCCGACGATGCTGGTCCTCCACGACCCCTTGCGCCAGACCGACCTCCCCCGCGGGTGTGTCGCGACGATCGGCAATTTCGACGGTATGCATATCGGCCATCAGCAGATCGTCCGCGGCGTGGTCGAGCGCGCGCGGGAGCTGGGGCAGCCGTCGGTGGTCATCACCTTTCACCCGCACCCGTTGACCGTGGTCGCACCCGAACGAGTCCCGAAACAAATCATCACGCTGGCTCAGAAAGAAGAGCTCCTTCGCGACCTGGGTGTCGACGCCATGCTGGTCATGCCGTTCTCGCTCGAATTCTCGAGGTGGACGGCCGATCGCTTCATCGAAGAGTTCTTAGTGCGCGCGCTGCAGGTGAAGGAAGTGCGCATCGGCCGCGACTTCTGCTTCGGCGCCGGCCGCGAGGGCCATCTGCAGAAGCTCACCGCCGCAGGCGAGATCTTCGGCTTCGCGGTCCTGGGCGTCGACGACATCAGGATCGGCGGCATGCGCGTCTCGAGCTCCGTCGTGCGACACGCCATCTCCAAAGGCTGCCTGCGCATCGTCACGCAGGCCCTCGGCCGCACGTATTCAGTCGATGGTCGCGTCGCCACAGGGCGCAAGCTTGGACGCAAGCTGGGCTTTCCTACCGTGAACGTGGACCCCGCGAACGAACTGTATCCCGAGGGTGGTGTGTACGTGACGACATGCCGCTTCGACAGCTTCGACCGTTCCTTCGAAGGCGTGACGAACGTGGGAGTGCGGCCCACGCTGTACGAGAACTACGCGCGGACCATCGAGAGCCACATCCTCGATTTCGACTCCAACGTGTATGGCGACATCGTGCGTCTCTACTTCCACAAGCTCCTGCGACGAGAGCAGCAGTTCCGCTCCGCTCTGGAGCTGACGAACCAGATCCGGCAGGACATCCTTCGCGCGCGGTCATTCTTCCTCCGGGTTCAGTAAACTCCCCGCGCGCTCAGCATGTCCGAACCCGTTCTCTCCTTCATCCTGGTCATCGGTTTCTTCCTCGCCCTGACGGCTGCGTCGTGGTTCAAGACGCTCGACGCCACGTTGTGGCGGGAAGCGCGCGTGCCGCTGATCGCGGGCTTCATCGCCGGAGTGATCATCCACTTCGCCGGCAACGCCGCGGTGATCGGCGTGATCCTGACCCTCGCCGCACTTTACGTGCGTCTCACCGGCCGCGAAAGCGAGCCTTCGGACGGCATGATTCTGGGTGCGATGACCGGCAGCGCCGCTGCGATTCCTCTGGTCGTGCTGGATGGCGACGTCTCCCTGCTCCGGTTCTCCTCCAGCGTTCTTGCCGGGGCCGTGGCGGGCTACGGGATCACCTTCGGGTTGAGCCACGTCCGCGACCGACTGCGGCAGCTGGCCGTGGACGCCCTGACAGCCGCGGTTGCGATCGGGGTCGCCGCGTTGCCAGCGGCGATGATCCGCGCGGGTGCCGGTCAGCGGACCGTTGCGGTTGCTGCGGCCGCACTCGTGCCTGTGCTGGTGGTCCTCGCGGTGTTCAAACAGTGGCCCTCGGTTCGCGCGGAGCTCCACCACGAAGCCATCCTCGGCGTCATGGACGAGGACGACGTACGCCCGACGGCCCATCCGCTCCGCCGCCTGGGCCGTGCCGGATGGCACGATCGGGTCGCACATCGCGAGTTCGTGCGCCTCGCCAACAAGATCGCGTTGCGCAAGCGCCAGCAACGGGGGCGGGCCGAGGGCCCGGCGCGGTTGTATCAGCTCGAAGTGATCAAGCTGCGCATGGAGCTGCAGGGAACGATGAGCGTCGACCGTGCGATGCGCGCGGCCGCCTCGCAGAAGCAGGAACGGCAGCAGGGGGCGCGGTAGAATGAACAGCGAATGCGCAGACCCCTCGGCCTCCTGATCCTGCTGCTCGCGGCCGCACCCCTCTCCGCCCAGCAGCCCCCGAAATTTCAGTTCGTCCCCGGCCCGAAAGCCGGCGGTGGCGAGGTGAAAGTCACCATTGCTCCGGGCGGGAAGACGGAAGCCGACAAGGACGAGTACGTGATCCTCTCCGGCGGCGTCACGATCGAGTATCAAGATATCAAGCTGGTCTCTGACAAAGTCACGTTGAACCAGCGCACGCGGGACGTCGTGGCCGATGGCAACGTCATCATCGATCAGGGGCCGACGCGCATCACGGCGACTCAGGCGATCTACAACCTCAACTCCAAGACGGGCACCTTCTTCAACGCCACCGGCACGATGGACCCCTCGATGTCTTTCTCGGGCGATCGCATCGAGAAGGTGGACGAGGACACCTATCGCCTGACGAACGGCGTCTTCACCTCCTGCGACCTCGACAAGCCCGCGTGGTCGTTCCATGTGGGAAGCGCCGACGTGACTCTCGACGACTACGCGCGCATGCGCGACATCTCCTTCCGCGCCGGCGGCATCCCGGTGTTCTGGGCGCCGCGGCTGGTCTGGCCGACGAAGCGCGACCGCTCGAAGGGCTTCCTCATCCCGCGCGCGAAGTTCAGCGACACGTTCGGCACGCTGCTTTCGACCGGTTACTTCCTTCCATGGGGCGAGTCGGTCGACGCCACGATCTACGCGGACGTGAGCACGAAGAAGTACTTCGGCGGCGGCATTGACCTGCGCTACGTCCCTTCGGAGAACGTGAAGATCGGCGACCTGCGCGCGCGCTTCGTCCACAATGCACCGGAAGAGCGGATGGAGTGGCAGTACGAGTACAAGCACGTCCAGGAGAACCTGCCCGGCGGCTTCCGCGGCGTCGTCGATGTGCAGGACTACTCGCGGCTCGACTTCTTCCGCGACTATGACGACGACACAGACGTCCTCACCAAGTCGAACATCTATTCATCCGCGTACCTGACGCGAAACCGCCCCACGTATTCGCTGAACGTCCTGGCCGACCGGCGCGACTACGAGCAGCTCATCCCCGACGCCGCGGCACCAGGCGGCTTCGTCACGGCCCGGCAGCGTTACGAACAGCTTCCGTCACTGCAGTACCGGATATACCCGCGCCGCATCGCAGAAACGCCGCTGTATTTCACGCTCGAATCTTCGTCGTCGCGGTTGCGCACCGGCGGCGTCGATCCGTCGGGACTGCGCACGGTCGATGCTGACTACTACCGCACCGACATCTTCCCGACGCTCTCGATGCGAGTGCGCACGCCGCAGTGGTTCTCCGTCAAACCGCAGCTCGCTGTGCGCCAGACCACCTACTCGGCGAGCCTGCAGCCCGTATGCAATCCTGCGTCAGGCACGGAGGCACCGATCGAGTGCGTCCAGTGCGAGCTCAATCCGTCCCTGGCCGTCTGCGACAGGCGAGCTCTCCGCGACGACGAGGGAGTGTCGCGGTTCTACGCGCAGGGACAGGTGGAAGTGGTCGGGCCGTCGCTGTCCCGCGTCTTCAACCGCGCCGTTGGTGGCTTCGCCCGGTTCAAGCACATCGTCGAGCCACGCGTGCGTTACGTGTACACGAGCGACGTCGAGAATCAGAACGAGATCGCGCGTTTCGACACCGTCGACACCCCGTTCCTTCCGATCGTGCGCGACTCCGTCGAGTACTCAGTGACGCAACGCATCATCGGCAAGGAAGCGACGGTGGCGGGCGACGCGCGCGAGATCCTCTCTTTCGCTCTGCGTCAGAGCGTCGCGCTTTCGGATCCTTTTCCGCGCTTTGGCCGCAGTGGCCAGGGCGAGCAACAGTTCACGCCACTTCTGGCAACGCTGCGATTCAATCCCTACCAGTCCGTCACTGTCGACGCGAACGCGACCTTCGGGAACATTACGCGGCAGGCGGACTCGGTGAGTGTGTCCGCGAATCTCGTCGGCACGGGCACGCACGCCGACAAATACCTCGGCTTCTCCTACTTCGCGTCCTTCGATACTCCCGGCACGGATAACGGACGCAGCCAGATCCGGCTGAACAGTGGCTCTTTCATCATTCGAGACCGGCTGCGCACCGACGTTCAGCTGAACTACGACGTCACCGAGGGACGCTTTCTCGAGCACCGCTACATTACCGGGTGGACGGGCTCATGCTATGGTGTCGCGCTCGACTACCGGCGCTATCGGCTCTTCGGCGGCCCCAGGGGAGAAGAGGAAAACGCCTCTTACGGAGTTGTGGTCACGCTGAAGAACGTAGGCACCATTGGAATCCGCTGATTGACTCCTCGCGCGCTCCCTCTCCTGGTGATGCTGATCGTGATGTCCAGCGCATGCGAGCGCTATGACGTCGCCCGGGATGAATCCTTGAAGAAATCCGTGACGGAGATGCGCAGCGCCATGGCCCGCTTCCGGCGAGAGACCGGCCGCCATCCGCGTTCGCTCGCGGAGCTCACGCCGAAGTACCTGCCGCAGATCCCAACGGACCCGTTCACGCACTCGGCGACGACCTGGCGCGTGACGACAGAGGAATCCGTACAGCCCAGCACCGACTTTCAGACCGCGACCGTTCCCGCGCCGCAGGCGGTGATCATCGACGTGCACAGCACGGCAACGGGCGCGGATCGCAGCGGCATGCTGTACTCGAACTACTGATGGTTCGCCGGTTCATGCTCGAGCGAAAGATCTGAGTATGAAATGGTGAACGTCTATACCTTCAAGGACTTCGAGGGCAGCAGCCACCGCATCCTGATCGACTTGATCCGCCGTCACGCCAGGCGCGGCGGTCTCCTTCTGGATCTGGGTGCTGCCGGCGGGCAACTGGGGTCCGCCGTGCGCGATCACTTCGATCGCACCATCGGCTTCGAATACAACGTCGATTGCGTGGGCGAGCTGCACGGACGCTTCGATCAGATCGTGATCGCGGACCTGGAGCGCGTGAAGGCGCTGCCGCGGAACGTCGACGCGATCGTGCTCGCGGACGTGCTCGAGCACCTGCGCAGCCCTGCGCACGCATTGGGTCTCGTTCGCGAGGCGCTCGCGCAGGGCGGCCACGTCTTCATCTCCGTCCCGAACATCGCCAACATCACCGTCCGCCTGGGGCTGCTCTTCGGCATCTTCGAGTATCGCGACCGGGGCATCCTCGACTTCACCCATCTCCGCTTCTACACCGTCCGCACGATCCGGAGGGAAGTGGAGAAAGCGGGATTCCGCATCGAGGAGATCCGCGGCTCCTCCGTCCCCATCCGCCTCATCGCGGGCCGCTTCACACCCGAGCTCGTCCTGCGTATCGGCGAGCGCGTCCTGTCCTGGATGACGCGCGCCTGGCGCGGCCTCTTCGCGTACCAGGTCCTCCTCGTCGCCGTGAAGAAGTAGGAGCGAGACGGTCGGTCGACATTCGCGCCCTCACCCGCGGCGGCGTTGCCGCCAGTCGAGCACTGCTGCCGCGGCGAGCAGCCCCAACCCCAGCCCCGCCGCCCACCACCACCCGCGTGCGATGCGGCGCGTGAACACGA
>JANMSA010000355.1:0-4731 GCA_031388865.1 Acidobacteriota bacterium
CGATCGGCCGGCGGAAGTGCGCCGGCGGACTCCGTGGAAGGTGATCGTGCCGGTCGTTCTGGTGGCGATCGCTCTTGCCGTCTGGGGTCTGATGCGCGGCAGCGAGAAGGAAGTGACGGTCGCGCGCGCAACCGCAGTGACCGGGCAGAGTCGCGGGGCCGTCCTCAATGCGAGCGGGTATGTGACTCCCCGCCGTCGCGCAACCGTCTCCTCGAAGGTGACCGGCAAGGTCGTCGATGTCTTCATCGAGGAGGGGATGCAGGTGAAAGCGGGACAGGAGCTCGCGCGCCTGGATGCGTCGCTGGCGTCGCGAGGTCTGGCGCTTTCCCGCGCGGAAGCGACGGCGGCGGGGAGTGCGCTCGAGGAAACGAGGGTGCGCATCCGCGAGGCGCAGCTCGAGTACAACCGCGTGGAGCGGCTGGCGCGCAGCGAGATTTCCAGCCAGGCCGACGTCGACCGCGCGCGAGCGGCGCTCGACGCGGCACGCGCGCGCCTGGCTGCGCAGGCGGATCAGCTCTCCACGGCTCGCCGCGGTGTCGACCTGCAGGGTCAGAGCGTCGAAGACACCATCATCCGCGCGCCGTTCGACGGCATCGTCGTCTCCAAGGACGCACAACCGGGCGAGATGATCTCTCCCGTCTCCGGCGGCGGCTTCACTCGCACCGGCATCTGCACCATCGTGGATATGGCCTCTCTCGAGATCGAGGTCGACGTCAACGAGGCCTACATCAATCGCGTCCACCCGAATCAGCGCGTCGAAGCGATTCTCGACGCATATCCCGAGTGGAAGATCCCGGCCCACGTCATCACCGCAGTCCCGACAGCCGATCGCCAGAAGGCCACAGTGAAAGTGCGCATCGCCTTCGATCAGCGCGACCAGCGCGTGCTTCCGGACATGGGTGTGAAGGTGACCTTCGTCACCGACCAGCGCGCGGTCGCCACGTCGTCTGCCGTGGAAGTTCCGAAGAGCGCGGTACGCCGCGAGGGCGAGCAGGACGTCGTCTTCGTCGTCACCGAAAACCGGGTTGAGCGCCGCGCCGTAAAAGTCGGCGGCGCTGAAGGCGATACGGTGCGGGTCCTTTCCGGAGTGGCTGCGAACGAGACCATCGTCGTGGGCGGACCCGATCTGGTCGACGGCGACAAAGTGAGTGTGAAGCCTGAGGCGGCGCCATGAGCACGATTCACCACAGAGGCACAGAGATCCACAGCGCGGTCCATGCCCGCAACCAAACCGTACTGAGCGCGTTCGCGACAGCGATCCGAGACGTTCCAACCTGTCATCCCGAGCGTGAGTCGAGGGACCTGGGCGGGAGGGGTAACCAATACTCATGACTGCAGCCCCGCCCACCCAGGTCCCTCGACTCACGCTCGGGATGACACCCGCGCTGCGCGCGCATGAGGTGTGAATCTGTGCGCCGCACACAAACTCGCTGTGAGTGTTCAGAGAGGAGAACCCCATGCCCACCCCCCTGGTGCAGTTAAGCAATGTCGAGAAAACGTTCCGCCGCGGTTCGGAAGACATCCGTGTGCTCAGCCAGCTTGACCTCGAGATTGCCGAGGGAGAGTTCCTTGCTCTGATGGGTCCCTCGGGGTCGGGCAAGTCGACGCTTCTGAACCTGCTCGCGGGCCTGGACCGTCCGACGTCGGGAACGGTGGAGGTCGCCGGTCAGCGCATCGACAGCCTTTCGCGCCGCGAGCTCGCTCACTGGCGCGCGCGCAACGTCGGCTTCGTCTTTCAGTTCTACAACCTCCTGCCGGTTCTCTCCGCCGAGCGCAACGTCGAGCTGCCGCTGCTGCTGACGAGTCTCTCCTCCGCGGAGCGCAAGAAGCACGTCGACACGGCCATGGAGATCGTCGGCTTGTCCCATCGCGCAAAACACACACCCCGGACGCTTTCCGGCGGTGAGCAGCAGCGCGTGGGGATCGCCCGCGCGATCGTCACGGACCCCACGATCATTCTCGCGGACGAGCCTACAGGCGACCTCGATCGCAAGACCAGCAGCGGCATTCTCGACCTCCTGCAGGCGCTGAACCGCGAGCATGGCAAGACCATCGTCATGGTCACCCACGATCCGCATGCCTCGGAGCGGGCGTCGCGCCAGCTGCAGATGCTCGATGGCCAGGTCACCACGGACATGGCCGCATGAAGTTCCTCTCGCTGGTCCTCGTCAACTTCAAGCGCCACAAAACGCGCACGCTGCTCACGATCCTGTCGATCGCCGTCGCGTTCGTGCTGTTCGTCTATCTGGGCGCGATCCGGCAGGCCTTCGGCATGGGCATCAGCATGGCCGGCGCCGACCGGCTCGTCGTTCGCCACAAAGTGTCGATGATCCAGCTGCTACCCCAGAATTACGAGCAGCAGATCGAGCGCATCGAGGGAGTCTCAGACGCAACGCACGCGACCTGGTTCGGCGGGATCTACAAGGAGCCGAAGAACTTCTTCTCGCAGATGCCCATCAAGCCCGACGAGATCATGCGCATGTACCCCGAGCTCGAGCTTCCCAAAGAGCAGATGGATGTCTGGCTCAGGACGCGTACGGGTGCGGTCGTCGGGCGTGCTACGGCGGACCGGTTCGGCTGGAAAATCGGCGACAGGATCCCGCTGCAGGGCACCATCTGGCAGCGGAAGGACGGCTCCAGCACCTGGACGTTCGACCTGGTCGGGATCTTCGACGGCGCCCCGGGCGTGGACACCTCGGGATTCATGTTCCGCCACGACTACTTCGACGAGGCGCGCGCCAGCGGCTCCGGCCAGATCGGCTGGTACTACATCCGTGTTTCTGACTCTAAAAACGCAGAATCGATCGCGAAGAGGGTGGATGCGCTGTTCGCGAATTCGCCGGCGGAAACGAAAACCGAGACCGAGGGCGCTTTCATCAAGGGCTTCGCGGAACAGGCCGGCAACATCGGGGCGATCGTGATGTTCATCCTCGCCGCGGTGTTTTTCACGATCCTTCTGGTCACCGGCAACACCATGGCCCAGGCGGTGCGCGAGCGCACCAGCGAGCTGGGAGTGATGAAGGCCATCGGATTCACAGATACGCAGGTGTTGTCGCTGGTCCTCGCCGAAGCCGTGCTCATCGCGGTCGTTGGGGGAGGGCTGGGCCTCCTCCTGGGATGGGTCGCCGTGTCCGCCGGCGATCCCACGGGTGGCGCACTGCCGATCTTCTTCATCCCCCCGGAGGATCTGGTCATCGGTGCGGCATACGTCCTCCTCCTGGGAATCGTCAGCGGGCTGCTGCCGGCGCTGCAGGCCATGCGACTCAGTGCTGTCGACGCGATACGACGGGAGTAACGGAGAAATCTCATGAGCTGGCTCTCTCAAGTTGCAGCACTGATCGCATTCAATGTGCGCACGCTTCCGGCGCGCAAGGGTTCGGCCGCTGCTGCCATTTTCGGCATCGGCGGAGTGGTCGCCGTCCTGGTCGGCATCCTCTCGATCGGGCAGGGATTCAAGAAGACGATGACCATGGCCGGCTCACCGGACACGGTGTTCGTTCTCCGTACCGGCGCCGACAGCGAGATGACCAGCGTCCTCGGACGCGAAGAGGCCCGCATCATCGCGGAAGCGCCGGGTGTTGCGCGGCTGAATGACAAGCCTCTGGTGTCTCCCGAGCTCTTCGTGATCGTCAACCTGCCCAAACGCTCCACCGGCACCGACGCCAATGTTCCGATGCGCGGCGTGGAAGCACCGGCGTTCGCCGTGCGTAGCGAAGTGAAGATCGCCGAGGGACGGATGTTTGCGTGGGGCCGCAACGAGGTCATCGTGGGCCGGAGCGCGCACTCGCAGTTCGCAGGTCTCGACATCGGCGCGGAGCTCGAGTTCGGACAGAATCAGTGGACCGTGGTGGGCATCTTCGACGCGGCGGGGACGATCTCCGAGTCGGAGATCTGGGGAGATGCGGCAGTCGTGGCTCCGGCCTACCGGCGCGGGCCGACGTATCAGATTGCGGTCGTCAGGCTCGCCTCGCCCGGCAACCTGCAGCGATTCAAAGACGCCCTCACGTCCGACCCACGCGTCAATCTGAAGATCGTGCGGGAGACCGACTATTACGCCGAACAGTCGCAGACGCTCGTCAGGATCGTCAATTTCCTGGCTGGCATCGTGACCACACTCATGGGGCTCGCCGCGTTGTTCGGAGCGCTGAATACGATGTACACGGCGGTCGCCGCTCGCGCCAGAGAAATTGCCACACTGGAAGCGCTCGGATTCGGAGGGGCCGCCATCATGGTGTCGGTGCTCGCCGAAGCCGTACTGCTCTCGCTCATCGGCGGTGTGATCGGAGCCATCGGCGCGTACCTCGCCTTCGACGGCTTCAAGACGGCGACCATGAACTGGCAGACCTTCAGCCAGGTCGCCTTCGCCTTTGATGTCAGCCCGCGACTGATCGGAATGGCGATCCTGTACGCACTGGTCATCGGCATGATCGGCGGCTTCTTCCCTGCGATCCGCGCGGCGCGGATGCCGGTTGCTTTGGCTCTTCGCGAGCGCTGATCGCGCGCTCTTGCAACAGAATGTGATCCGCACCCATCGCCGGGGCCAGCCCCGACCTTCGAGTCAGGATGCTGCCGAAGCGCGCTCAGCGTGAGCCCCCGAGTCGCACCCCGCGCGTTTCGGGGCCTCGGCCGTGAGTCCCTCCGCGCTCCACTGCTGACAGTCGGGAGGTGAGGAGTCGCGAGGCTCTGAGCGATGCCGTATCATGCGGCGGGACCCATGATTCACTTTTACCA
>JANMSA010000416.1:0-3362 GCA_031388865.1 Acidobacteriota bacterium
CGACGAAGCGGGAGCGAGAGCACGGATGCTGCGGGGGAACCAGGGGCGATGGCAGAGGGCAGAGGGCCGAGGGAGACGCGGCGAGAGCCGCGGCCGCGGCGGAGTCGCGGCCTCCGGGCTCCGGGGCTTCCACCCCTTGGCCCTCTGCCCTCTGCCCTCGCCCCTGGTTCCCCCGCAGCATCCGTGCTCTCGCTCCCGCTTCGTCGAGCACGTCGATGGCCTTGTCGGGCAGGTGACGGTCGTGGATGTATTTGGCGGAAAGCTCGGCGGCGAGGGTGATCGCCTCGTCGGTGAAGGTGACGCCGTGATGCTCCTGGTAGTAGCCCTTCAGGCCCTGCAGGATCTCGATGGTCTCCGCGACGCTGGGCTCGCCGATCTCGATCTTCTGAAAGCGGCGGGCGAGCGCGCGGTCGCGCTCGAAGGATGCCTTGTACTCGGCATACGTGGTGGACCCGATGACGCGCAGCTTGCCCGAGGCGATGGCCGGCTTGAGCATGTTCGAGGCGTCCATCGTGCCTCCGCTGACTGCGCCCGCGCCAACGATGGTGTGGATCTCGTCGATGAACAGAATGGCGTTCTTCCGCTCGATGAGCGCCGCGATCACTGCTTTGAGGCGCTGCTCGAACTCACCGCGGTACTTCGTTCCGGCGAGCAGCGAGCCGAGGTCGAGTGACCACACTTCCACGCCTTTCAGCACTGGCGGCACATCGTCGTTCTGGATCTTCAGCGCCAACCCCTCGGCGATGGCCGTCTTCCCCACGCCGGGCTCGCCGACATACAGCGGGTTGTTCTTGCGACGCCGGCAGAGGATCTGGATCGTGCGCTCGAGCTCCGCGGAGCGACCGATGACCGGGTCGATCTCTCCCTTCTTCGCGCGGTCGAGCAGATCGACGGCGAAGCTCTTCAGCGGATCGCGCGAGGCTGCCGTGTTCTCTTCGTCGGAGCCGCCCATGCCGGCCGGCTCGCCCGACCGCCCGTCGGAGGGCGTCCCGTTCTTGGGGATGCCGTGCGAGAGATAGGTGAGCACGTCCAGCTTGCTGATGTTCTGGCTGCGCAGAAGAAACACGGCGTGGGACTTCTCGGCCTGAAAGACCGCGGCCAGCATCTGTCCGGTATCCACTTCCTTCTGGCCGGAGCTCTGGGCGTGGAGTTGGGCGTACTGAATGACGCGCTGCAGCATCGTGGTCAGCGTCGGCTGGAGATCGTTCTCCTCGACGCGGTCGTAAGTCTTCTCGATGAAGTCATCGAGCTGCGTCTTGAGCTCCTCGACAGCGCCTCCGCAGGCGCGCACAACCCCCACTGCGTGCCGGTCGTGCAGCAGCGCGAACAGCAGGTGCTCGAGGGTTACGTACTCGTTCTGCCGGCGAACGGCTTCGCTGACTGCAAACTCGAATGTTGCCTGAAGGGTCTTGGCGATCATGCTTGTTCCATCGTAACCAACAGCGGAAATTCCTGCTCTCTGGCGAGGGCGGTGGCCTTCTCGACTTTCGTCTCGGCGATCTCGTACGTGTAAATCCCGGCAACGCCCAGGCCCCGGAGATGGACGTTGAGCATCACCTGAATGGCCTGGTCCTCGTTCATGTTGAAGACCGACTCCAGGACCCAGACCACGAACTCCATGGTGGTGAAGTCGTCGTTATGCAGCAGAACCTTGTAGAGAGGCGGCTCCTCGACCTTCTCCCGGGTCTCGGCTACGGCAGCCTCTTCAAAATCCGTCTGCGGCGGCAGCATCTTGCGGAGTGAGGAACGCGGCAGGAGGGGGCGAATATGCCGCGCCGCGCGCTACGCCGCGGGTTGTCGGTTGTCGGTTATCAGTTGTCCGCAGATTCGCTGCGGGAATGAACACTGGCGAAGGGGAACCACACCAGGGGAGCCGGCCAGACAACGATCAATGGCATCCGCGACGAGCTCGCAGACAACTGACAACCGACAACTCGCGGCTTAGCGCGCGTCAGAACGTCGAGCCCGGCGGCAATTCCTCGGGCTCCGCGCCGCGGCGGAAGACGCGGGCGTTCTTTTCTCGGAGGAGGATGGTGACGCCGTCGCTCAGTGACCCGGTCCGTTGTATACCTCATCAACGGTGCCGTCGCGAAGCAATGACAACACAAGAAGGTGCTCCGGTTCCGAACGATGAGCGACGCTCTTAACCCTGCGTTGCCTGACCTGCTGCTCGTCAAACGGTGGCGGCGGAGAGTCCGCCGCCACCGTGCGCGTCTCAGTAGTTGGTAAAGAGCAGGCGGTTCGGCGAACCGGTGCCCGGGCTGGTGACCTTGTTGAGCGAAGCGTTATTCACCAGGGCATCGCGCACCTGCAGAGGGGTCGCAGTCGGATTGGTACCAAGGTATAGCGCTGCAACGCCGACCACGTGTGGCGTGGCCATGGACGTTCCGGAAATCGTGTTGGTGGCGGTATCGCTGGTCGACCACGCTGACGTAATGCTGATGCCCGGAGCGAAGATGTCGAGGCACGTTCCAAAGTTCGCCCAGGAAGCCTTCTTGTCCGTCGAGTCGGTGGCGCTCACGGTGATGGCCTCGGGAACGCGAGCAGGGGAACCGTTGCACGCGTTCTGAGCAAAAAGCCCCAGGAACCCGTTGCCCGCCGCCACGCCATAGCTCACTCCGTCTGCGATGGAGTTCTTCACAGCCGTATCGAGGGCGGTGGAGGCGCCGCCGCCAAGACTCATGTTGGCCACGGCCGGCTGCCCTGGAAGATGATCGGCGGTGACCCAGTCGACGCCTGCGATGACACCCGAGTTCGTGCCGCTGCCGCCGCAGTCGAGTACCCGTACAGCAACGAGGGTTACGCCTTTCGCGACGCCCCAATTCGTTCCACCCACGGTTCCCGCGACATGCGTGCCGTGGCCGTTGCAGTCGTCGGCGGGAAGAGCGTTGTCGATCGTATCAGTTCCCTGGAGAACCCGGCCGACGAGGTCGGCGTGCGTCGCCCGGATGCCTGTATCGATGATGTAGGCCCTCACACCTGCACCTATTCCGACATAGTTGTATGTCGTGTTGAGGGGCCGATCGCGCTGGTCGATCCGATCCAGGCCCCAGGTGGCGTTCTGCTGGGTGACATTGATCGAGACGCTGAAATCCTGCTCGACGTAATCGACGAGTGGACTCTCAGCGAGACGGCGCGCCTGCGCTTCCGACATCCGAATTGCGAAGCCGTTCAGCGCGTTGCTGAAGAGCCGCGTGACTTCGCCACCGTTGGAGCGGGCCAGGAAATCTGCGACGGCCGGGATGTCAAAAACCTTCCCGTTCAGAACGACGACGAATTGACCGGCGATGCCGTTGTCGGAGGCAGCGCGGTACTTCTCCCTGCCGAAGAGGGGCAGGGCAACACAGATCACGAGGGCACAC
>JANMSA010000486.1:0-3369 GCA_031388865.1 Acidobacteriota bacterium
GTGCAGATCGACGGCCAGCCGTATTCGGCCGACTTCGTCAAAGTCGCCGTCAACGTCGTTCGCCAGTCAGAAGAGGGTGACAACGACCTCCCCAGGATCCTCCGAGGCTGGTTTGGCCCCGATGCCGGCGCTCCGGGGACCCGGCACACGGTCGCACTCGAGAAGCGCGGCGCCGACTGGCATCTTCGCCCGCTCGGCCAGCGGGCCGGCGAGCTTCAGCTCTGGCGCGCGTATTCGAGAGAAGAGATCCCGCCCCTTTTCGGCCTGGAGTTCTCGACCGCGATCTGGAACGTCGGCTTCGTCAAACGCCCCGGCCATGTCTGCCTGCTGGTCACGCTGGACAAGGGAGGCCATGGTGAGGACTTCCAGTACAAGGATCACTTCACCAGTGCGACCGAGTTCGAGTGGCAGAGCCAGAACCGCACGGGCCAGGCGAGCGCGGACGGCCAGGACATCCAGAACCACGCGGCGCGCGGCATCGCCGTCCACCTGTTCGTGCGGTCTCAGAAGAAGTGCGCCGGCGGCGGCGCCGCCCCGTTCGTATACTGCGGCGACGTCGAGTTCGTGGGGTGGCGCGGAGAGAAGCCGATCACCGTGCAGTGGAAGCTGCCGGAGGCCGTGCCGGCGCGGTTCCATGGTGACTTGGGCGTTCCCGAATCTCCACGGCGAGGCTGATGTCCCCTTATGGGAGCCTGACGGCGCGCCGTTACACTCTCTTATTACACTCTCTTCGACAGTGATTACATCCTTTCCGGCAGCCGCCGCCATGCCGCGCCCGGCCCTCGTCCGATGCACTCGACGGCCTTCTGCTGCCTCAGCTCGGCCAGCACGCGCCGAATCATGTCCCGACTCACGGCCGGACAGGCGCGCTCGAGCTCGGCCAGCGTGGACGACTCGGCACTCTGTACGAGCGCCATGTCGCGAAGGGCCTTGAGGACTTGCGGCGCCTGGCGTGTGTAGAGCGCCTGGCGGCCCTTGGCTTCGGCGATTTCGTCAATGAACCAGACGACGCCTGTCGGCAGCGCAAGGCTGGACAGCCGATCGCCGCGGAAGGACATCATTCGCCTGTGCCTCCCCCCGGCCCCATGCATTGTGTGACGACGTACAGCCAGCAGCAGTCGCAGCGGCCCACGGCGACGCGCTTTCCAGTCGGCGTCAGCGCCACAGGACCTGCCCTTCGCGAGGACCGAGATCGTCGAGCTCTGGCTTTTGCATCGCTTCCGTTGAGGTTAGTGGCCATGATCGCATCACGCCGGCGGCCTCGTCCAGCGTAGGTTGGTTCCTCGGTCCTGTCACCTACGTGAAGCACCAGTCCGAGACCCATTGTCCGTCTTGTGTTCATCCAGGGACGATGCCAACGTTGGTCCAGGATGCAGACGGTTCAGTCGGAAACAACAGGCGTTCCTCGACTACCGCCGGACGAATGTCTTCAAGGGACTGTAGGCCGCCTGGGCGACTAAGGACTCGACGTCACTCGGCGCCTTGACGTTGATAAAGCTCTTCGTCGGGCTCAAGTACACGACCACCGGCTTCTGGTGGCCCACAAGATTCGTGATGTTCGTGAATGTGCCGCGGCTCTTATGGGGCTGAGATTGTCTCTACGCTGTCGAGACAATTGGAACCCGAGTTCGGTCGAGGGTTTTCGAACAAGGCGTTGCGACACATGATCCGCTTCGCGGAAGCGTTTCCGGATCCCGAGATTGTCTCCGCACTGTCGAGACAATTGGCCTGGAGCCACTTCAAGGAGATCATCTACCTGAAGGACGAGCTCCAGCGGGGATTCTACGCCGAGATGTGCCGCATCGAGCGATGGAGCGTCCGAACGCTCCGGCAGAAGGTCGACGGCATGCTCTACGAACGGACGGCCCTCTCGAAGAAGCCCGCGCTGCTCATTCGCAAGGAGCTGGCGGAGCTGCGGACCGCGGACCAGCTGACGCCGGATCTCGTCTTCCAGGATCCGCACCTGCTCGACTTCATCGGTCTGAAAGACACCTACAGCGAGAAGGACCTGGAGTCCTCGCTGCTCCGGGAGATCGAGAGGTTCCTCTTGGAGCTGGGCGCGGGCTTCACCTTCGTCGAGCGGCAGAAGCGCATCACGCTCGACGGCGACGACTACTACATTGACCTGCTCTTCTTCCATCGCACGCTGCGACGCCTGGTCGTCATCGAACTGAAGCTCGGTGAGTTCAAGCCGGCCGACTCGGGTCAGCTGGAGCTCTATCTGCGCTGGCTCGACCGGCATGATCGACAGCCCGACGAAGAGCCCCCGCTCGCCATCATCCTTTGCGCGGGCAAGAAGCAGGAAACCGTCGAATACCTCGACCTCGGACGCAGCGGTATTCACGTGGCCGAGTACCTCACGGAACTGCCTCCACGCGAAGTGCTGCGTGCGCGTTTTCATCAGGCGCTGGCCATCGCCCGCGCTCGCCTCGATCGGCGCCGATTGAACGATGGACGTGAGGGCGCATGATCGACGTCGGTCAGATGGTTACGCGCACCACGACACTCTCAATCTGCCCCTCGCGGAGACCCGAGGAGGACGCCTCCGCATCCTGACGGGGCGACTACCTGGGCATCACCGAACCGAATGCCCTGATGCGGCTGCTGGACCTCGAGGGGAACGTCGAGCGGCGCGTATTCGAGACGGGCGCCACCTAGGGGACGGCCCCGGCTCCGCCGGTCCGCTCCTTCCACCCAAAGGCCTACATCTTCACCCGTTGCGGGCGATCCCATCGAGCAGTTGCCGCCGCGGTGGCGTGGGCGCCACGTCCTAGGCTGATGCCGGCGTGTAGTAGCTGGGTCGACAACCGAAGGCTGGTTCCGGACCACGATGGTACAATCCAGCCATGCCGACCGACACCGAGAAACAGCGGGCGCTCGAGGCAATCCGAACACTGCCCGACGGTGCCACCATCGAGGACGCCATTGAGCGGCTCTGCTTCATCGCCAAGATCGAGGAAGGGCTGCGGCAGTCCGAGTCGGGCCACGTGGTCAGTCACGAAGAGGTCAAGAAGCGATTCCTCGCGTGATAACGCTCAACTGGACCACACGCGCCCAAGACGACCTCGCCGCCATCCACGCATTCATCAGCCGAGATTCACCCCATTACGCGTCCGTCGTCGTTCGAGCGCTGCTCGCGGCCGTGGACCGTGAGCACGTGGATTTCCGAATCGCTGACGATCCGATAGACGATCCGGTAAGGCGCCCGAACGACTTCTCGTACAGATGGATTCGTGAACTCCGGAACGGCGCGGCCTGACTCCGGAAAGTCATGCAGACGGTCTACGGCAGCCAGCAGTTTGCGGACGACAACGGATGCGTAGTGGGGCGAATCTCGGCTGATGAATGCGTGGATGGCGGCGAGGTCGT
>JANMSA010000497.1:0-7492 GCA_031388865.1 Acidobacteriota bacterium
CGGCCCGCGCGCAATGAGGTACGCCTCTTCGAATCGCCCCTCCGCGATCGCGCGAACGTACCCACGCGCGTCGGTGTGGACTGGACAGGCTGCCTGGCACGAGATGAGCCCCTTGTGGTACTCCTCGCCGGGAACCTCGACTCGAAGCAGCTCTGTTGGATCCATCGTCAGTTCGTTATTCTTGACTTTTTGATAAACAAGGGATTGGGATAGGAAAAAGCATTTGGCGCTCGCGCCACGAGATACGCTTCCTCGTCCCGTCCCGCGTCGGTCGGCACCGGGCAGCCGGTCTGGCACTTCACCTGTGCCTTCCAGTGCCCCAGATCCGGAAAGCGGATGGCAATGGTCATCGCTGGCCAGCTCCAGGATCGAACACCTGACTGGCCGCGGCGCGCCGGATCTCATCGGCGGGGAAGCGGTAATGTCCTCCTGGCGTCCGAATGGCGATCAACAATCCTTTTCGCGCCCATCGAGTGACCGTCGACGGCGAGACACCGAACATCTCGGCCACATCGCGCCGTGAGAGAAACCGGTTGTCATCCCGAGCATCGCTCATCCATGCACCATTTGACCGTAATGCGCGTTATCAGCGTTTTGAGCTATCGCGCGGGGTAGTCTGTCGTGCACCGAACGAGAAGACCGTGATCGGCGTCAAACGCTGTCGTGATCGTGGTCACACGACTTTGTTCGGCCTCCAGCCCCGACTACTCATGAAGCCGAGGGGCGGGTGAAAACTTCGTCGCGATCGCGGCTGGCGTGGCCGTGATCACGTCCGCGCGTGTTGGGCGATACTGCGGCAACCGCTCCGGCGACCGACAGGGTGAGATCGGGCTGCCATCCCGTGAACCATTCACAGGCATCGGCAAACCGGAGCCTCTGAAATACCTGGCCTCAGGTACGTGGTCGCGCCGGCTGACTCAGGAGCACCGAATCGTCCATCTCGTATCAGGCGAACGCATCGATTTCCTTCAAGCTCGGTATCACTACTGAGTGGAGGACAGGCGCCCTAAACGAGCCAGTCACCTCATTCTCCTGCTCGCATGCGTTTCGCTCAGGCTCTGGCTCTGCTGGAGAGGTCGGAGGAACAGATCCGCCTGAAAAACCGCCCACCGCTGCTCGAGTTGCGGCGCCTCGGGGAAGCGGAGCGGGAGTTCCGGCGCGAGGTTCTGCTTTTCCCTGACCACCTCGAGGCGTGGGGAGGGCTCGCTGTGACTCAGGCTACGCAGCGGAAAGTCGCGAATCTCGTGAGACCCTGCGTGAAGCGATGGCGCGGAACGAGGGACCCCCGGGCGCGAAAACTCGCCAGGGAAACTCTCATCGCCATCGGTGATGCCGAAGGGTTGCGCGCTCTTGCGCAGCGATGAGCAGTCGGATCTACCGGTACGATGGCAATGATTCGGAGTACGAGGAAGACAAGCGCCGCCGCCTCGGTGCCGAGGCCGATCAGCCGCATCAGATCCGCTACCGGCAGTTGAGCCGGTAACGCCGGGCTTGAAGTCCTCACGGGACTTCTCCGCCACCATTTTTTTGAATGCCCGCTCCAGATGGCCGAATGGCTACGACCGGGCAACAATGTAACGGTGTGGACAAATTGTTGTAAAGTCACGGCTTCGCGGGCATTGCGGAGTTGGCAGAAGAGCCGAATCAGAAACAGCTCGGTCACAAAATCTACAAGGAGAAGATTGCATGAGGCTCAAGACGAGAATCGTTCCTTTCGTGGTAATCCTCACCCTGGCCGTCCCGGCGCTGTTTGCACAGGGTACGAGCGCCACGCTCACCGGCAGCGTCACCAACGCGGGCGCCCCACTTCCGGGTGTCACGGTCACGGCGACGTCACCGTCGCTGCAGGGCATGCGCACCGCGGTCACGGGTGAAGCGGGCGGCTTCAACATTCCGGGCCTTCCCCCTGGTCAATACACCGTCAAGTTCGAGCTCGCGGGCATGCGATCCATGACCAGGATGGCGGTGCTCTCACTGGCGCAGACCAGTCGCGTCGACGCGGATCTGCGAGTGGAGGCGATGACGGAAGCGATCACCGTCACGGCATCGGCGCCGGCGGTTCTCGAGACGACGCAAGTGGCGCGCAACTTCACGAAAGACATCGTGGAGAAACTGCCGGTGGCGCGCACGATCCGCGACACCGTGCTGCTGGCTCCCGGCGTGAGCAGCGCAGGGGTCAACAATCAGATCACCATCTCCGGCGCCCCCTCGGCCGACAACCTGTTCCTGGTGAACGGCGTCGTCGTTGGCGAGAACCTTCGCGGACAGCCACACAACCTGTTCATCGAAGACGCCATCCAGGAGACGACGGTTCTCACCGGCGCGATCTCCGCTGAGTACGGCCGGTTCACCGGCGGCGTGGTCAGCACGATTACCCGCTCGGGCGGAAACGAGTTCTCCGGTTCGTTCCGAGACAGTCTGACCAACCCGAGCTGGAGAGCGAAGACGCCGCACCCGACCGAGGCCGACCACCTCGACAAGATCGACAGCATCTATGAAGCGACGTTAGGCGGGTTCGTCCTCCGGGACCGCCTCTGGTTCTTTGCCGCGGGGCGCTCGCTGAAAACGAGTACCCAGCAGTTCACCCGCTTCACCAACCTTCCCTACGTTTTCGGGGCAGACGAGAAGCGCTACGAAGGGAAACTGACCGCGGCGGTTACGCAGCGGCACAACGTCGTGGGCTCCTATCTGAAGGTCGACCGCATTGAGAGCAACAGCGCCTTTCAGAACATCCTCGATCTCGACACCATCGACCCGGAGCGCAGTCTTCCGAACACGCTCCTGGCGCTGCAGTACAACGGGGTCCTGACCAGCAATCTGCTGCTAGAAGCGCAGTACTCGGAGAAGAAGTTCACCTTCGCGAGCAGCGGCGGCAACGACACCGACCGCGTCCGCGGAAGCTGGCTCTATGACCTGAACCGCGGTGCGTTCGCCAATGCCGCCGTCTTCTGCGGCGTCTGCACCACCGACGAGAAGCGCAACAATGACTCGTTCGTCGCAAAGGCGACGTACTTCCTCAACACCGCACGGATGGGCACGCACAATGTCGCGGCCGGTGTCGAGGACTTCGCCGAGACGCGCGTTTCCAACAATTACCAGTCGGCCAGTCAGTACGAGCTGTTCATCGGTGGCGGCCACGTCGTAGGCGGTCAGTATTTCCCCCGCTTCGACACCGGCACGACCGTTCGATACCGTCCAATCTTCGAGCTCTCGCCGGGCACGGACTTTCAAACGCGATCGGCGTTCGTCAACGATCGATGGGATTTCAATTCACGCCTGAGCTTCAACCTCGGTGTCCGTTATGACATGAACGACGGCACTGATGCATCGGGAAACCGCGTCTCCGACGACAGCGCGATCAGCCCTCGAATGGGCGTGATGTTCGACCTGCGCGGCGACGGCCGTCATCGACTCAATCTGAACTACGGTTCGTACGTGTCGAAGATCGCTGATGGCAACGTCGGTGGCAGCGGACAGGGGGCCGGCAATCCGTCGCTCTTCTCCTGGACCTACCGCGGCCCGGCCATCAACCCGGTCGGCACGCCCACCGACCAGCTCGTCCCAACGCGCGTGGCGCTGGCACAAGTATTCGCCTGGTTCGATACCATCGGCGGCATCAAGAACCGCAATGCGGCGGACGGCTATCTCGGTTCGAGCGTCGCCGGATTCGTCACCGAGTTCCCCAATTCAATCGCCTCGCCGGCCGTCGATGAGATCTCCCTCGGCTACGGGGTGCAGCTCGGCCGCACCGGGTTCATTCGCACTGACTTGATCAATCGGCGATGGAAAAACTTCTACGCGGGTCAACTCGATCTGAGCACCGGAAGAAAAGCCGATCCGGAAGGCTTCGCCGGAGATCTCGCCTACACGATCAACGAGGACAACGAGACCGAGCGCGAATACAACGGCGTGCAGCTCTACTCGATCTGGAAGCCCGGCCGCTGGAACATCGGCGGAGGCTATACGTGGTCGGAGTTGAAGGGCAACGACATTGGCGAAGGCGGCGGAACGGCGACGATTCGCAACCTGCCGCTCTCGACGTGGTATCCGGAGTATCTGAGTTATCCTAACCGCCGCCCCAACGGATTCCTTCCACAGGACCAGACGCACCGCGCGCGCGTGTGGGTCGGCTACGCGATACCTTCTCGGGTCGGCACGTTCGACCTCTCCGTGCTCCAACGGTACGACTCCGGCTCCTCATACTCCGCCATCGGCAACATCGACGCCTCGGGCCGCATTGCCCCGTTCACGGGACTGATTGCCAACCCCGGCTACGTCCGCAACCAGCTCGGAGTTTCACATGACTACTTCTTCAGCGAGCGCGGAGGGTTTCGCACCGATAACGAAACGAACACCGACGTGGCCCTCTTCTACACGTTACCGATCAAGCGAATGAATCTCTTCGCCAACGCCATCGTGACGAACGTGTTCGATGAGGATGCCGTGATCAACCCCAATACGACGGTCAGTACCCGTCGAACGGGTGGCGCCGCGTCGGGTCTTGTGGCATTCAACCCGTTCACCGCATCGCCCATCGAATGCCCGCAGGGTGCTGCCGGCTCGCAGTGCACATCCATGGGTGCGCACTGGCAGAAGGGGGCGAACTTCGGCAAGCCTGTGGGCGTGGCGTCCTATCAGCTTCCACGCGAGTACAGGTTCACATTGGGAGTACGGTTCTAGCTGTCATTCGCTCGCACCAACAAAAGCCCCGGCCTGACGGCCGGGGCTTTTTGTTGCGAGCGATAATGACCGGGCATGTCTCGCTCAACACTCGCCGCGGCGCTTCTGTTGCTCGCCTGCGGCGGCGAGAGGCCCCTGACACGCGGGACCGACGTCCCGGTCTTCATCATCTCGATCGATACCTTGCGATCCGATCGCCTGCCGGCCTACGGCTATCGGGTGGCGTCCACCCCGGCCATCGACTCGCTTCGCAACGACGCCATCCTCTTCCAGCACGCATTCAGCCACGTTCCGCTCACGCTGCCATCGCACGCTTCGATTCTCACCGGACGCCTTCCGCCCGCGCATCGCGTGCGAGATAACGGCGGTTACACGATGCCGTCCGACATCGCGGCGCTTCCCAGGCTGCTGCGCGAGAACGGATATGCCACGGGCGGTGCGGTGTCGAGCTTCGTCCTTCGCAGCGAGACCGGCATCAGCAGCGGCTTCGACTTTTTCGACGACGATCTCGATCCCGGCGACGAGGAGCGGGACGGCGATCGCTCGCGCGCGGCACTTTCGCGGTGGCTCGACGGCATCCAGTCGAGGCCCGTCTTTGGATTTCTTCACCTCTTCGAGCCGCACGCGCCGTATGAAGGCGGTTACGACGCCGAAGTCCAGCGCGCCGACAGCATCGTGGGACGGTTCCTGGCCGAACTGAAGAAACGCAGACTCTATCGCTCGGCGCTCATCATTCTGCTATCCGATCACGGCGAAGGACTCGGCGACCACGGAGAGGACGAACACGGAGTCTTTCTGTATCGCGAGTCGATTCAAGTTCCGCTCATTGTGAAGCTGCCGGAAAACGAACGAGCCGGTGAAGCGGTCTCGCGTCACGTCGCGCTCGTCGACGTCTTTCCCACGGTGCTCGAGGTCGTCGGTCTGAAGAGGCCTGAACCAGTCGACGGAGTGAGTCTGCTGGGCGCGGACGGCCCGTCGCGCGCGATCTATAGCGAGACGTTCTTTCCGCGTCTGCATCTCGGATGGGGCGAGCTGTTCTCCATCATCGACGACGAGCACCACTACATCGAGGCACCTCGCAGCGAGCTGTATCGCTATCGTTCCGATCCAGCAGAGCGAATGAACCTTCTCAGCTCCGAGCGCCGCGCCGCTGCGGCGATGCGGGCTCACCTGAGCGCAGCGGACCGCACGCTCACCCCTCCCGCTTCCATCAGCTCCGAGGATCGCCAGTCGCTCGTTGCTCTCGGCTACCTTGGCATGGCTGCGCATCGTGACGGTTCGCTTCCGGATCCCAAGGACCGCATTCACTTCCTCCGCTCGCTGAAGAGCGCCTTCGCTGCGGTTGCCGCGGCCGAGCACGCGCGCGTAGTCGGCATCGTCCGTCCTCTCACCGAAGACGCGCCGGAGCTGGTCGATGCCTGGACGCTCCTTGGCAACAGTCAGGCTGCCCTGGGACAGCGTGAGAAAGCGGTCGAGACCTTCCGCACCGCAGCCGCGCGCTTTCCGGACCGCGGCGACCTTCGCCTCAGAATCGCTGAACTGTACTTCGAGAGGCGTGACTACGCTGCTGCCGAGACAGAAGCTCGCGCGGCTCTCGAGTCGTCTGAGATCGCAGCGAACGAGCTGCTTGCGAAGATCGCCTTCGCCCGTGGTGACAAGCAGCGCGCACGACAGCACATCGCCGCTGCACTGGAACGAATGCCCGAACGCGTATCCGCGCTGCTGCTGGCGGCTCAGATCGCGGCATCCGAACGATCGTTTACCGATGCCCTGTCACTGCTCGAACGCGCAGAGCAGCAGATTCTACGGCGCCGCATGGCTCCCGTCCGCGAGTTGCATTCACGGAAAGCGGAAGCCCTACTCGAGCTCCGCAGAGTGCAGGAGGCGCAGCAGGAGTTCCAGCGGGAAGTCACGCTCTTCCCCGATCAGATGGAAGCGTGGGGGGGCCTCGCCGTCCTGAGGGCCGCGCAGGGTGACACGGCCGGCGCACGCGACGTGTTGCGCGAGGCCCTCCAGCGGAATCGCAACCCGCGGGCACGGAAGCTCGCCCGCGAGACGCTTCAAGCGATTGGCGACGCCGAGGGGGCACGTCTTCTCGGCCTGGAATGAAGTGCAGTTGTTGCTGTCGCGGCGCCACACGGGGTTCTCCGTCCACAACTCGGTGATCGCTCAGGTTCCCGATCCGAAGCGGCACCTGATCCACGCGTACGGGTGGTATGCCAATGCCGCGCGCGCGAAGCGGGACCGGGACGCGATCCGGCCATCGGCGCCGACCGCGGCGACCATCGCGAGAGGAGACGCTTCCGACGAAGCGGAGCGCCGCGCCGCACGCCGGCGCTGGGCGCCGGCCTGATCCGCCCCGGATCTACGAAGTGGATCCACTCGTCTGCTCGAATTGCGGCGGCCTGATGAAGATCGTCGCGTTCATCACTGACCGCAAGGCGATCCGTGCGATTCTGGCCTCGATGCGGAAGAGCGCCGCCTCGGCGTTCCCGCCCGACTCGCGCCCCCCGCCCCCTCCCGCTCGCCCGGCCGGGAACGCCGAGGCGTAGAAGGACGGCCGAGCAAGCCGCGGGCCGCGAAGATGGGGATCTTCACCCCCCGTTGGAGGTGTGCTCGGCGTCATCCGAATTCCGAGCGTCGTGCGCCGGCTCGGCTTGGTTCGAGAGGAAATCGGCCCGATCCAAGTCGTGGCGCGACGGCAGAGGGATCTAGAATGCCGATCAGCGCGATCCTGAGCCCGTTCGGAAGGGAGAAAGCGACCTGAGGCGGTTCCTGTCCTTCGGAGGCGGAAATGAAAATTCCTATCCTT
>JANMSA010000498.1:0-6049 GCA_031388865.1 Acidobacteriota bacterium
GCCGCGGGTTGTGAGGGCGTTCAGGCTCGGACATGGTGGTAGCTTACCGGAACGGGATTGAGGATTGAGGATGGAAAATGGCCGCTGGAGGCGGCCCGCCTCCAGCGGCGTTGCGCGCCTTGCGGCGCTCGTCGCTAAACGACCGGGACTTCTTTTCGGCGCAACCAGAGGCTTCCGGGCGCGTTCTCCGTCACCAGCGGCATCGTCCGCATCAGAAGATCTTTGTGGAACAGAGCCAGGTACGAGGGGAAGAGCATGATCTCGAATGCGTCGTTGAACTCGAGGAAGGCCCGGACCAGATAAACCTCATTCCACGCGCGGCCTTCGTAGACCCACGGGCGCGGGTACTCGAACGGGTACTGAATGTCGTGAATGTGTACGTAGACGTTGGATGCAAGCCGCGGGATGACCTCCAGCAGGAGCCGGTTGACGTCGCTCCCCGTTTTCGTGACGTGACTGGAATCGACGAAGAGTATGTCGCCGGACTGCAACGTCTCAAAGAGAGGGAGCGGCACATCCTGGACGCGCATTCCAAGGGTGGTGACGTTCGCAGCGTCTTCCTCCCTCCACAGCGCTTGCAGTGTCGAGAGGTCAGGATCAATGAACGTGAACTGCACGGAGTTCTGCAGGAACCGCTCGGAGGTGTCCAGCATCGCCGCCGAAGAAAACCCTGAGCCGACCTCGATCACTCGCTGCGGGCGCAGATGCCGCAACATCAGGTAGAGGTAGATGGCATCGGAGTACGCGAACGCGTCGTTCTCGAGCCAGTACCGCACGCCGGAGCTCCTGTGTCGCGGGAATGGCAGCTGGTCGTAGTAAACCGAGAGACTCGCGAGCAGGTTCAACTGCTCCGGCTCGCGCAGATCAATGCCTGGCAGCTCCTTCAGTGGCGCCCCGAAAATTTCGGCCTCGCGGCCGGCGATCTCCTGCAACGACGGAATCGGCGAATAGAAGTGCCCGGGCGACATCCAGGTCCTCCAATGTGCAAGCTCCTGGCGCAACTGCTCGCGCTCGGCTTCCAGCGCACGGATGTACTGGTGAATGCCCCGAAGGTACGGAAGCCGCCGGCCGGCTGCACGCAGGAAGGATCCGAACCGAGAGGGAGCCGGCATCTCGCCGGAGAATAGCAGAGCACTTCTCGCGCCCCCAATCCTCAACCCTCAATCCTCAACCCTCGCAACACATCCGCGATCCGCTTCGACGCCTGGCCGTCTCCGAACGGGTGGCGCACCTGGGACATCTCCGCGAGCCGCACTGGATCGCGGAGCAGCGCGCCGGCTTCCGCGACGATGGTCTCGCGCTGCGTGCCGATCAAACGCACGTTGCCCGCCCGCACCGCCTCGGGACGCTCGGTCGTGTCGCGCATCAACAGCACGGCCTTGCCGAGCGACGGCGCTTCTTCCTGCACACCCCCGGAGTCGCTGAGGATGAGCGTGCTGCGGCGCATCAGTGCCACGAAGGTCGCGTAGTCCACCGGCTCCAGGAGGTGTACACGTTCTTCCGCACCCAGAATGCTGCGAACAGGCTGCTGCACGTTCGGATTGAGATGCACCGGGTAGACGATCTCGATGTCGGCGTGCTGGCGTACGAGATCCGCGAGGGCGTGGCAGATCGACTCCATCCTTTCGCCAAAACTCTCCCGGCGATGGCCGGTGACCAGGACCAGTCGTCGCCGCGGATCGAGGAACGGAAGCTCGATTCCCTCCGTCCGTACGCTGAGCAGCGCGTCGATGACGGTATTGCCGGTGACATGGACGTTCGTCGCACCTTCGCCCACCAGTTGCTCGCGCGCCTCCTCCGTCGGCGCGAAGTGGTAGCGGGTCAGGACGCTCACTAGCCTGCGGTTCGCCTCCTCCGGCCAGGGCGCATGGAGATCGCCGCTGCGCAACCCGGCTTCAACATGCGCGACGTCCACACCCGCGTAGAACGCGGCGAGCGCCGCGGCGAGCGCCGAGGTGGTATCGCCCTGGACGACGACGACGCGGGGCGCGCAGTCCTCAATCGCCGCGCGGACACCGGTCATCACGGCCGCGGCGAACGCGGTGAGGTCCTGGCCGGGTTGCATGAGCCCCAGGTCGATGTCGGGGGTGATGCCGAAGAGCTGGAGGACCTGCGCGAGCATTTCCCGATGCTGTCCCGTGACGCAGACGCGCACATCAAACGCCGTCGGATCGCGTTGGAGCTCTGCAACGACCGGCGCGAGTTTGATGGCCTCAGGGCGCGTCCCGAAGACGAAGAGAATCGTGGAAGGAGCCATCGGCGAATCGAAGGCACGATAGCACGCGTTCCTTGGTACTCTTGCCCGCGGTCCGATGCGTATCCTTCTCTCTCTGTTCATTGTGGTGCCCGCTACGCTTGCAGCTTGCGACGCGGTCGTACGCGGCGTGCTCTTTTGGGCCTCGCGTAAGGCGACTCCCTCCCCCTCCCCGGCACCTCACCATTCCCCCGCGGGCGAGGCGCGACTGCTGATCGTGATTCCGGCGCGCGCCGAGGGCGATCGCCTCGAAGCGACGCTCATCTCGGCCACAGGTCATCGCGCGGAAGTACTGCTGCTCCTCGACGGCGAGGATCCGCGGGCTGAGGCAAGTGCTCGTGCGCGCGGGGCGCGCATCGTGGTGAAGACACCCGCGGGACCCTCGAAGGCGGCGGCGCTGGCGTGGCTGGCACGCGAGCACCGCGCCGTCATCACGCCGTTCGACATCGTGCTGATCGTCGATGCCGGCTCGCGCTTCGCGCCGCACTTCTTCGAGCACTTCGCCTGGCCTGGCGATGCCGCTGCGGCGCAGACCTACCTCAGCGGAACCTCGCAAGGTGTGGGTGCGGCGGCCGCGGCGTCCGAGAGCATCGCGCAGAATGGCGAGGACCGCGGTCGAGAGGCTCTTGGCTGGAACGTGCGCCTGCGCGGGACCGGTTCAGCATTCCGCGCAAGCACGTTCCTCGAGCTGATGCCGCGGCTCGACACGCGCGTCGAAGACCTCGAGGCAACACTGCTCCTCACGGCGGATGACCAGCAGGTCCGGATGATTACTCCGCAGGCGATCGTGCTCGACGACAAGCCGGACGCAGTCGTCGCCGCGGCATCCCAACGAGCCAGGTGGCTCGTCGGCCGCTACGAGTTGCTCGTGCGCCGTACGTCGGCGTTCACCCGCGCCATTGGGCGTCGCCCGGCAGAAGGCCTGGCGTTCTTCGTGGAGATTTTCGGACGGCCGTTGTCGCTGACGGCGCCTTTGCGGCTTGCCGCAGCGGCACTGTTGTACCGTCGCGGACAGCCTCTATTTGCGACCGCGCTGACGCTCACCGTGGCAACGGACGTAGCGATTCACGGAAACACTCACCGCACGTCGCCCGGTGCCGTGTTGCGTCTGGCGGGATCCTGGGTTCTGGCCGCACTGCTCGCGCCCCGTGCTCTGATGCGGTGGATGCGGCCATGAACGTTCTGGTCATCGCTTCCCGTTTCCCCTGGCCGCCGTACAGCGGCGATCGTCTGCGGACGACGATCTGGCTGGAGGCGCTCGCGCCGCACGCAAGGGTCACGCTGGTCGCGCCCTCCAGTGCTGAGGGCTTTGAGCCTCCCACCCGTCGCGTCGCTTTTTTCACCGCGGAGCGGTCACTGCTTTCGGGTCTGACGGCGCTCGGCACGATCTTCCGGGAGGGGTTGCCGCTGCAGACTCTTCTGGCGGCGCCCTATCGCTGGCAGGATGCCATCGCGGAAGCGCGCCGCGCGCGCGGTCCGTTCGACGTGACCATCGTCGTGCTCTCTCGTGTGGAGCCGTGGGTCCGCGCCTCCCTGCCGGAAGGGCGTCGAATCCTCGACGCGATCGACTCGCTCGCTTCGAACATGCGCGAGCGGGGCCGGGAAGCATCACTCCTGACCCGCTGGATCTGGAGTGCGGAAGAGAAGCGGACCGCCGCAGCGGAGCGCTCGATCCCCAACGCATACGAGCGCATCCTGTTCGTCAGCGAGGAGGAAGCGCGCGCAGCCGGACCGCGGGGCGTCGCAGTATCGAACGGCGTGGCCCTGCATCCTCTGGAATCGCATGCGCGCCGCTTCGATTTCGGCTTCTGGGGCCGCCTCGCCTACTTTGCCAACGCCGACGCGGCGCGCTGGCTCGTCGATGAGATCTGGCCCGCGATCCGTGCGACGCTGCCCGCCGCAACGCTCGCCATCGCCGGGGCGCATGCACCATCGTGGCTCCGACGCGCCGCGGAGCGCTGTCCAGGCGTGACCTTCCTCCCTTCGGTCGCCGACATGCCGGCGCTCGGGCGCGATGTACGCGTGGTGATCCTCCCGCTCCGCTACGGGAGCGGCGAGTCGACGAAAATGCTCGAAGCCGCAGAGGCTGGCTGTGCCGTCGTCGCCACTTCACGCGGCGCTCGCAGTCTCACTCCTCTCGCCGCGCACACCGTCTTCGCGGAGGACGCGTCATCGATCGCCCGCGAGGCGGTGGCTCTGCTGCGTGATGACGAGCGTCGCACCGCTCTGGCCGCGGAGCTGCGCAGCACGGTTGCGGCGCGATACGCGCGACAGATCACCCTCGATCGTCTGGCCGCGCTGGTCATGAGGAGAGCCGCATGATCCGCCCGTCCTCCAACGAAGCGGCCGTGCGCGTCGCGATCGCCACCGCCGGGGACTTCGCGATCGCCTGGGGTGCGCTGGCCGCGCTCGTGTTCGTCCGCCGATCCATTCCCATCGCGTTCACGCAGTCCCTCCTGCCCCCGGAGAAACTGGTGCTCACTCCCGGGACGGTGATGCTCTTCGCCGGCTCGTTCATCGTGGCTCTGGGACTGAGCGGGTTCTATCGCCAACGCATCTCACCGCGGAACCGGCCGACGCTGATTGCGCCGCTGATCATCCAGATGGCGATCGTGACGCTGGCGGATACCGCGCTCGCCCGCCCTCTGGCTCGAACGATCGTGTTCGGCGTGCCGCTCATCGAGTTGATCGTGCTGCCCCTCTGGCGCGCGTTACTGCGCCGCGCGTGGCCGGTTCGTGCGCGCGACACAATCCTGGTCGGCAGTCGCGCCGATGTCGATCTGGCCAAGGCCTCTCTGCGGGATACAGCGGACGGCCGCGTGCGAATCCTGGCCTGGGTCTCGCCCGCGGAGCTCACCGACGAGATCATGCGCACGGTCGTGCGCGAGGCGGAGGAAGTGATCTATGTCTCCCACGACGGCGATCCGCGCACGCGGCTCGAGCTGCTGCGCATCCGCGGTCCGCGCGGCTATCTCCTCCTCGCTTCGCACGTGGACGCTCTGCTCACCTCGTCGGTTTTTGGATGGATTGGCGACCAGCCCCTCGTCGAGATCGCGGTGGGCTGCGGCTACGGTGTCCGAGCAGTGATCAAACGCACCATCGATGTTGTGGTCAGCGCACTGCTGATCGTCCTCGGCACTCCGCTGTGGCTCATGGCTGCAGTGGCTGTGTGGCTCGAAGACCGCCAGTCCGTCTTCATCAGGCAGCAGCGCGTTGGACGCGGCAACGTGCCCTTCGGGATGTGGAAGTTCCGCTCCATGAGCGTCGGCGAGGAGACGGACGATTTCGCGTCCGAGCAGGGACGGGTCACACGCGTCGGGGGCCTGCTGCGGCGCTACCGCGTCGACGAACTCCCGCAGCTGTTGAATGTGCTGGTCGGTGACATGAGCCTGGTCGGCCCGCGCCCCGAGCGGCCGCAGCTCGTCGAGCGTATCCTGCGCGAGGTCCCCGACTTCGATCTGCGTTGCCTGGTCCGCCCGGGCATCGCCGGCCTCGCCCAGGTCTCCGCCGACTACGAGACGCGTCCCGAGGTGAAGCTGCGCTACGACCTGACGTACATGTGTGACTGGTCGCTCTGGCTAGACATTCGTCTGCTGCTCCGAAGCGTGTCCACGTCGCTGTCGGGCAGCGGAATATGATGGCGTGGCCGGGTGACAAAGCACGCGGTCATCCCGAGCGTGTGGCGGGGGGCCGGGGCGGGGGGGGCGCGGCCAACATGCCGGTTTCCCCCCCCCCCCGGGTCCCGCGACGCACGCGCGGGCTGTCAGCGGTGTCCACCGACAGCCGCCCACGACA
>JANMSA010000656.1:0-10699 GCA_031388865.1 Acidobacteriota bacterium
TCTCCTGAGAGCTGAGAGCTGCGAGCTGCGAGCTGATGCAGTCATAGTTTCAAAAACGAATCCGCGTTGGTCCAATCACCACGCTCCCCGAAGAACTGAACCGATTTGTCCACCACGATCTGGCCATCCGACGGATCGAGGAGGATCTTCGCCCTCTCGAGCGGGCGCGGTGCCGGTCCCTCGAAGTTGATGCCGGTCTTGTAGTAACCGCTGCCGTGGCAGGGGCACTTGAACTTGTTCTGCGATGGGAGCCAGTTCGGCGTACATCCGAGGTGCGTGCACGTGGTGATGAGCGCATACATCGTGTCCTCGGTGCGCACCATCCAGATCCCGTACTTATCCTTCCAGCGCTCGTCCACCTCCCCCACCGAATAGTCGCCCGGGAGACCGGCTTTGAACTTCTGCACGGGCTCGAACAGGACGTTGGGGAACAGGAACCGGACGAAGACCGTCGTCAGTCCGCCGACGGCCGCGCTGAGGGCCACCCACGCCGCCGTCAGGACGAAGGGAAACTTGCGGCGCGTGATCTCCCCCTGCTCGCGGATTTCCGCTGCGGCACTCCCTGCGAGGGGTGTTTTCGGGGCCACCTGATATGGCGTGATCTGCTCCGACATGAAGGGACGTTACGCGCGGGCAACTATCGGCGAAAAAGGAAAGCGAGTCAACAGGGAAACGATGAACGATGAACGATGAACGATGAACACCACCGACCACCCTGCGGATAGGGGGCGTTCATCGTTCATCGTTCATCGTTCATCGTTGAGAAAGGGCCTGTTTCGCAGCTGAGCGAACCTGCAGCGATGGATCTTTCTGCGCAAGAGGACCCAGGATCGCGGGCCCCTCCCCGGGCGCAATTTTCATCAGAGCGGGGATCGCTGCCAGGATGGTCTCGTCCTTTTGCTCAGGCCGCATTCCCTGAATGCGGTCGAGTCGTGAGCGGTCGAGCATCTCGCGGATGACGCCGATGGATCGCGGATCCCCCATCCGGGCCATCGCGATGGCGGCGTTGAAGCGGACGTCCGCAATCGGATCGCTGAGAGCGGTTGCGAGCGCGGAGCTGGCCGAGGGGTCGCCGATCTCCCCGAGCGCATACGCTGCGGCCTTTCTGACGTCCCGCTCGTCAGAGGAAAAGACCCTCAGAAGATGCGGCACCGCGGCTCGATCGCGCAGACGCCCCAGAGCGAGCGCCGCGTAGAGTCGCGTCTCCGGCGAGGCATCTCCCAGCGCCTCGACGAGCAGCGGCGTGGCCCGGCGGTCTCCGAGGTTGCCGAGGACCATGCTCAGATACTGGCGGATGCGCGGGTCGTCGCTTTTGGACGCCGCAAAGACGCGGGTGACGTCATTGACGAGGTTCGGGTACTTCTTCGCCTGACCCGCGTTGATCAGCTGTGAGAGCTGATACGCCGCCTGCCAGCGCTCGCGACGTCCGCCGGACTGGACCTCGTTCAGATAGTCCGGAATGCCCTGCTCGTCCGATGCGAGCCGTCCGAAGAGGAAGAAGATCGCCACAGCGATCGCCACGACCCCGAGCGGAAAGACGACGAACTGGAAGAGGATGGTTTTCGGCGACTCGCGCGGTATGTCGAGCGACACGACCTTCGAGTCGCCGGATTGAGGACTCGGCGGCGCCGCGGCGGCGCCGGATTGAGGATTGAGGATTGAGGATTGAGGATTCGGCTTCTCGTCAGGGGTCAATTCTCAATCCTCAATTCTCAATCCTCAATCCCGCGTCAGCGGTCAGCGGCCCGTGCCGAGGACCACAAAGTCCGGCAGGTAGGTTTTGAGCTGCGTTGGTGCGTCGGGAACGACGATCGAATCCTTGTCGCAGACGCTCTCGCATAGGCGGCACGCTACGCATTTGTTCTTCTCGACGAAGGCGATTTTGTAGTGGTTGGCGAGTGTCTCGTCGTCCGCGTCGATCATGCGGATGCACTCGAAGGGGCAGATGTCGACGCAGAACTCGCACCCCGTGCAGAGGTCCTTGATGACCTCGGCCTTGGGGATGTCCTTCGGCTTGATCCGCGGGATCAGATCGCCGTGCTGATTCTGGATCGCATCGACAGGGCAGTAGATCCCGCAGACCGAGCAATCGATGCAGCGCTCGGGATGAATGTAGTACTGGCCCTTGGCCTCGCCCCAGATCGTATTCGTCGGGCACTTGATCTCGCAAACCGAGCATCCGATGCACTTGTCGGTGATGAAGTGGGGCATGGCGCGCGCCAGTGTAACGCACCGGTCAAGCGTGGAATGCCGAAGAGGTTGCTGGTTCCTGGTTGCTGGTGGTCTGTGGTGGATTCCGACCGGACGACTCACCCGGGGAACGCAGGTCAAGGCTGGTTCGGAGACGCTTCGCTGGAGGCACAACTAAAGGTCCGCGGGTCCGCAAAACCGCAGAACAAAAGCAAATGGCAACAGCCGTCAGGTGCTGAGCAGTTCGCTGATGGTCTTGATCAGATGCGAAGACTGGATGGGCTTCGAGATGTAGGCGTTCGCGCCGAGGGCCAGACCGCGCTCGCGATCTTCTTCAGCGCCTTCAGTGGTGATGATGATGATGGGGATGTTCTTGAGCTGCGCGTTCTGCCGCACCAGCGAGACCAGCTTCAGCCCGTCCATCACCGGCATGTTGATGTCGGTGAGAATGAGATCGATCTTCTCCGGACCGGACAACTTCTTCAGCGCGTCTACGCCATCGACGGCCTCGATGATCCTCGCGTTTTTGAATCGCTTCAACGAAAACGAGATCAACTGCCTCATGGTCGGCGAGTCTTCGACGATCAGAAAATTCGCGTTCTCCATGCCCACGAGTGTCAGACCTCTCTCTCAGCCTTGTCCGGACGTTGTCAGCAGATCGAGGAAGCTCTGGATGGTGTTCAGCTTTCGCTCAGACTGCGAGTAGAGCTTCGACGAGAAGATCGCGGTTGCCGCATGCGCCGCCAGCAGCGAGAAGAGCTCGTAGTCGACGGCAGAGAACGCGTCCTTCTGTTGCAGCAGCTTGTAGATGACGATCAGGCCGATCACATGTTCCTTGATCTTGAGCGGCACGGCGGCGAGAGGCTTATCGATCGTGACCGCGCCTCCCTCGACATCCTGATTGACGTAGTAGCTCTCGCCGGTTCTGGCCACCGTACCAAGCACGCCTTCACCGAGACGCGTTGAGATCTGACTCAGGCCGGGCATCACGTCATCGCCCTCGAAGGCAATCGTCTTGAGCTCGTTGGTCTTCTCGTCGAGCAACAGGATGGCGAACGCCTCCGCGCCGATGAGGTTGATCACGATCTCCTGGACGATCTGGATGACCTCGCGGAAATCGAGGGTGGAGTGGAGCTGGTAGCTGGCTACGTAGAGATTGGCGAGGTTGTTGTTCTGCTCCTCGATCTCGATGTAGCGGTTCGCGAAGTCCTTGTTCTCTTCCTCGACCTCGCGGAAGCGCTGTTGAATCCGCCGGTTCTCCTCGGTCAGCTGCGAGACCTGCTCGCGCAGCCGAAGTGCCTCCTCGGGGGGCAACGCCTCCGTCTCGGTCGACGCGAGGCGATAGCGGAGTCGCTGGTTCTCGCGGAGCAATTCCTCCGTGAACTCTTTCCCCTTGTTGAAAATCTCGAGGAACTTCTCCGCTCTCTGTTCTTCGCTCATCTCATCAGGCCCTGCAAGCCGGGTGAGAGTAGCACAGCTCTTCGTGCATCTTCAGTCAGCGCCGGCGTGAGCTCATCCCATCGTCACCACTCAGGGCGTGCAAAGCCGGCGCAGAGCTTGCGGGATGCCGTGCAGTGGCAGCACTTCATCCACCGCGCCTGTCTTGATCGCCTCAGCAGGCATCCCGAAGATGATCGCGCTTTCAGCCGATTCGGCGATGGTGCGACCGCCGTTTCTCCGGACCGTGCGGATCGCGTCGGCGCCGTCGTCACCCATGCCCGTCATGATCACCGCGATGAGGCGCTCACGGCAGGTCTCACTGGCCGTGCGGAACAGCCGGTCGACCGAGGGCGCGTGCAACTCGCTTCCGGTCGCCGCGAACACTCGGACCTGCAGCCCCTCCGCCACCCGTCGCACCTCGCTCTGCATCCCCCCCGGCGCGATGTAGACGCACCCCGGCAGGATCATGTCGCCGTCGCTGGCTTCCTTCACCTCGTAAGGCGTGAGCTTGTTCAGTCGATCCGCGAAGAGGCGCGTAAACGTGGACGGCATGTGCTGCGCGACGACGAAGGCCACAGGCAGCAGCGGAAGTGCCTGAAAGACGTGCTGCAACGCGGGCGGTCCGCCGGTGGAGCAGCCAATGGCGATGAGGTCGGCCCGACAGGCGCCGGTCAGATCAGCGCCGGCAGGCTCCATCTCGTCGCCCGCCAGACGTCTCTGCAGGTTGTCCATGCTCAGATCTGCGATCTGCAGAACTTTCGCGACGAGATCACGCTGAATCTCCTCCAGACGCGGCGACACACGGCCACCAGGCTTGCCGATGAAGTCCAGGGCCCCCAGCTCCAGCGCCTTGAAGACGCTGCGATCGCTGGACTTCGACGACACTACGATGACCGCTGTGGGCAGGTTCACCATGAGCCAGCGCAGGAACGCGAAGCCATCCATGACCGGCATCTCGAGATCGAGCGTGATCACGTCGGGACGGTGCTTCAAAACCTGCTTGATCCCGTCTTCCCCGTTCACCGCCGTCCCGGCGACTTCGATGCGCGGATCGGTTTCCAGCATCCGCGTGAGGGTTACGCGGTTGTACGCGGAATCGTCGATGACGAGCGCTCGGACAGACACCGCGCGCATTCTACTGTCAGCTCGCAGCTCGAAGCTCTCAGCTCTCAGGAGACCCCCGCACTCCCACGCGCAGCCGACCCAATTCGGCACACGCGCCGTTCCGCCGAGCGCCTGCCTGCATCCCACAATCGCCAAGCCGCCCCACGGGGCTGGGTGCGGGCCTCCTGAGAGCTGAGAGCTAAGAGCTACTTCTGGTACACCATGTCGTGCTTGAGGTGGCGCAGCTTGAACTGCGTCGAGAGCGAGATCAGCGATTCGGAATGGCCGAGCAGAAGGTACCCTCCGTCGCTCAGCCGGTTGAAGAAGTTGCTCACCACGACTCGCTTGGAGGCGTCGTCGAAGTAGATGATCACGTTGCGGCAGAAGACGACGTCGAGGTACCCGAGGAGCGAGACGCGGGCCTCGTCGTAGAGGTTGAGACGACCGAAGGAGACACGGTTGCGGATCTCGTCCCTGATGCGCGAGGAGCCGTCGGCTTCGCGTGTGAAGTATTTCTCCCGCAGCGCGGGCGTGGTCGCGCGGAACGCGCTCTCGCGATACGAGCCTTTGCGAGCCTTCGCGAGAACCTGCTGGTTGATGTCGCTGGCGAAGATCTCAAACGAGGCGTGATCGTACCAGCCCGCTTCTTCGAGCAGCATTGCGATCGAGTAGGCCTCTTCTCCGGACGAGCAGCCGGCTGACCAGATGCGCACCTTCTTCACCGTTTTGCGCGACATCAGGTCGGGAACGACCTCTTCGACGAACGCCTGCAGCTGGGCGGGCTCGCGAAAAAAGTACGTCTCGTTGGTCGTGACCAAGTCGAAGATCTGGTCGAACTCCGCGTCGGCACGCGGGTCGTACTGGAGGAAGTAGAAGTATTTCTGGAACGTGTCGAAGTTCAGCTCCCGCGCGCGCGGCGAGAGCCGCTTCTGAAGGAGGTACTTCGACGTGTCGTTGAACCAGATGCCGGAGCGCTTGTAGATATGGTCCCGCAACAGACGAAAGACATCGTCCGGCAGGTCCAGATGATGGTTGAGCGAGAAATTGAATTGAGATGACATGACGAGAGCGATGACTGCTGGGTGATGAATGATGACCCTGACCGTCCGGGATCATTCATCATTCATCGTCCATCACCCGGCTCCGGGACTGCGTTTCATGGCCTGCAAAATGGCTGCGATGACGACTTCGCGCCTGCTGTCCGCCGTGCGCCACGCATCCTCGAGCAGGTCGCGATAGAGCTCTTTGTGTAAGACGAAGACATCCGAGACATCGTCGAGGACGGTGGAGTTCTCCAGCGCCTTGAACAGAAATGGAAACGACGAGCGGTCCGCCACATGGTCGAGCGCATGGACCGCGGACTGCTGCACGTAGGTGTCGGGATCCTCGAGGAGCCGGTGCAGAAGGGGGAGTGCAGTCTTGTCGCCGCGGATTCCCAGGGCCGTAGCCGCAGCTGCGCGCAGACGCCAGTCATCGCTTCCGAGGGCGTGCGAGAGCCGCTCGAAGACGTCCTCTCCGGGGATGCGCGCGAGCGCCAGCATTGCCGCGCGCCGAATCTCCAGATCCGGCTCGCCCAGGCACTGGAAGAGCACGTCTTTGACCCGTGTGTCCAGCGACTTGCCGAGAGCCTCGATGACGGCGATGCGTACTGGAGCGGGGTCGAGCACCAGATGTCTCATCAAGGGCTCGACGGCGTCGGGATGACGATACTCGCCAAGCGCCTGCGCCGCGGCAGTGCGGATCCAGATGTCGTGATCATCGAGGGAGCTGATGAGAGGAACCAGTCCCGTCTCCGGGCGATGCCGCGCGATGGCGTTGATGGCGGCCAGCCGGACAGCCGTCGCCTCATCAGCGAGCGACAAGACGAGCTGGTCAGCGAAGCGCTCCTCCCCGAACTTGCCCATGAGGGACACGGCCTTCTGCCTGATCACCGGATCGCTGTCTTTCGATGCGAGGAGCAATCCGTCGTGATACCCCTCGCCCTGGATGCTCACGTACACGGATAGCGAGTTCAGTTTGATGGGGATGGACGAGGACTGCAGCAGCTTGCGAATCTTCGCCAGAACTTGATTCTTCAGGGACGGAAACGCCGCGACCAGCGCAGAGATGGAGTTGACCGCCGCCTGCTGCGACGCGACATCGCTGTCGTCCAGCTTCGCCAGCAGATAGTCCGCCGATGCCGGATCGGGAATCGCACCGATGATCTCGATGGTCAGGCGGCGGATCATGGCGTTGTCGTGATCGAGGAACCGCAGGATGCTGGGGATGGCCTCCCGGCCGCCGATCATGTTCACGACGCGGAGCTGAAGGCCGATGATCTCGTCCTCCTCCTCATTGTGCAGCGCGGCGAGGAGGGACAGCACCGCCGCGGGACCGAAGTCAATCAGCGCCTGTGCCGCGACCTCCGCCGTGTCCGGGTGGGCGAGGTGGGTGAGCAGCACGGGCAGGGCACGCTCATCACCCGACCAGCCCAGAAACTTGATGATGAAGGCTTTGACCTCCCGCTTGGGAGTGTTGTGCAGGTGCTCGATGAGCGGCTCGATCTTCTCGCGCGGAAAGGCCTCCCGGAACCGTGACTGGATGAGATGCCTCTCCGCTTCCTCCACAATCTTCGGCTTGGACGCCTCGGCGATCCTTACCAGTGCGCGCAGAGCGGTCAGGTTCAGCTTCTCGTCGGTCGAAATGATGCGCAGGAGAAAGTTGACGGTGCCCACATCCGCGATTTTCCCCACAGCCTCGAGCACGGGCTTGCGCAGCGACTTCTCAGAGTAGAGGGGCAGCACGGCCGGCAACGCGGCGCGATCTCCGATCTCCCCCAGCGCCTCGATGACGTGGAACTTGAGCCAGAGATCTTCGCGCTCCCCGAGGACGCGGATGAGGCGCGGGAGAGCGCTGGCATCGCGGTACTTGCCGAGCGACGAGACGATCGACGAGGCCACGTTCACGTCCAGCTCGTGCTCGAGCATGGCCACGAGGGTGTTGAAGCCGTTCGCGCTGCGCAGGTCCCCGATGAGGTTCACCAGCGAGAGCCGGACGTCGATGTCCTCCTCGCGATGCAGACGTTCGACAATGGGCT
Organism: Acidobacteriota bacterium; assembly: GCA_031388865.1. Taxonomy (GTDB): domain Bacteria; phylum Acidobacteriota; class Thermoanaerobaculia; order Gp7-AA8; family Gp7-AA8; genus QHVT01. The sequence continues at coordinate 7,811 of JANMSA010000656.1, forward strand.
GCGTCGCGCGGTCCCCAATGCGGATCAACGCCTCCGTCGCCGAATTGCGCTTGCCTGCATTCTCGGGATCCGCCAGCGCGTCGAGCAGTCCCGCGACGATCTCGGGGCGCCCGTCACGAACGAACCCGTCCACGACGGTTTTCCGCACGCGCCAGTCTTTGTCGCCCAGAAGCTCGAACATGAGAGACAGGTTGCGGCCGGTCGTCGACTGCGCGACGAGGAAGGCAGCCTTCTGCCGCGCATCCGGATCGGCGGAGCGCGCCTGCTCGATGATCTGCGGGTCGGCGTTCATTGTGTTTACACGGGATTGAGGATTGAGGATTGAGGATGGAGGATGGTTGTGGGCGCCTCGCGCCGCTTCTCATCCTCAATCCTCAATCCACAATCCTCAATCCGGTTCATTGTGTCCCCGTCCTGAGTCTCTCCAGCTCTTCTCTCTTCATCTGCACGAACTGCTGCAGAGTTTCGGTGTAGATCTCGCTGTCGCGACGGACCCGATGGGCGACGCGGGAATCGTAGTACTGCCGGCCTTCATCAATCTCTGCGCGCAACACGTCGAAGAAGTCGTCGTCGCGAATCCCTCGTTCCACTTTCTCGGCGTGGTAAATGATGATGTCCGAGAGGATCAGCCTCGCCAGGCGCCGGGCTTCGTCGTGATCACGCGGCTCGGGCGGAAACTCTGCGATCGAGCCCACCCCGGGGAACAGCTTTCCCAGGATCTGCTGAAACTCTCTTTCCGGGATCTGCTCTTCAATGTACTCGTCCGCACCGTAGAGGTTCGTGGGATTGGCTCGGAAGCGGTTCGCGCGGAACAGCGCGCCGATGAGGATGACTCGAGTGTGCTGGAGCGCCGGATCCGCCTTGATCTCCTCGGTCACTTCGACACCGAGCATTCCCTTGAGGTAGACATTGACGATCACCAGCTCGGCGGTCGTGCGGCGCACGAAGTCCAGCGTCGGAACTCCGGTCTCGAAGTACTCGACGTCGAAGCCGAGTCGATGGAGCTGATCGCCGAGAAACTGGCGGAAAGGGCGCTGCTCGTCGGCGATGACAGCGGTGCGCCGCCGGGGGATGCGCGGAAGCGGCGGCTCCGGGGCCACCTTGGGCCTGAGCACCATCTGGTGCTGGCAGCCAGGGCAGGCCACCCGTACCGCGGAGGTCAGTGGGGACGGAATGGCGGCTCGGAAATTCGAGCCGCACTGCTTGCAGATCAGGTTCATGAGTCCAGTCGAACAGCGTGAGAGTCGAGCAGCTTGTCCAAATCGAGGAGGATCGTCAACGCGCCCGTGGAGCGGAAGACTCCTCGGATGGCGTCCTCGAGCTCGGTCGCGTGCACCACGGGGTGAGGTTCCACCTCACTGGCCGGGAGCTTGACGACTCGGGAGACGCGATCGACGGAGAAGCCCACCGTTTCATTGTGAAAGTCGATGACGATGATCCGCGTGTTGTGATCCGGCACGCCTGGCGGATGGCGGAGCTTGCCGCGAACGTCCACGAGCGTCACGATCGTACCGCGAAGGGAGATGATCCCGACTACCGTATCGTCAGCGTTCGGAATGCGGGTGACCGGACGCGGCGGTACGATCTCGACGATCCGCTCGATCTCGACGGCGTACTGTTCCCCGGCGATGAGGAACGTGAGCAGCTCGAGCGTGGTCTGCGACTCCTGCGCGAGGTCCGCGACTTTCAAGGCGTCCCGGTGGGTGCCGGCTTCCCGTTTGAAGCGCTCCAGCTTGGATGAGGGAGTCGACGAGTCTTCGAGTCTTCCAGTCTTCGAGTCGGAATCGAGCGGAAGCACTGCGGATGACCCACTCGGTGCAGCGGTACCACTCGAAGACTCGTCGACTTGAAGACTCGTAGACTCGCCTCCCGTCAGCTTGCTCCTGGCCTTCTTCCGGATCTTGGCGAGATCAACCATGGGTCGCCTCCATCCGGTGTTCGCGTGCGGCCGAGGCGATGCGTGGCGGCTCGATGTCCTCGGCGTCCTCGCCGAAAGCGTCGAGCAGGGCCGTGGTGGCGAGTGTGTTGATCAGGCGAGGGATGCCGCCGCTGAGGGAGTAGATCTCTTCCATGGCCATGCGGCTGAATGGGTTGCGCGAGCTTCCCGCAACACGCAGGCGGTGCTCGATGTACGCGACCGTTTCGTCCAGCGACAAAGGACCGAGAGAGTAGCGCATCCCGATGCGCTGCCGCAGCGGGGCGTAAGCATCGCGGTCCAGGCGCGCATCGAGCTCGGGCTGGCCGATCAGGACCACACTGAGGAGATTCTGGTCGTCGAGCTGAAAGTTGGTCAGGAGGCGAATCTCGTCGAAGGTGGCTTTCGACGGAATCAGCTGCGCTTCACGATGATGAGCACCGGCTCGCGCTTCTGCTCGTACAGCTCGAAAAGCTTCCCGTGCAGTTGATCGAGTACATCGTTGCGGAAGCGCGGTGGCTCGAGCTCCAGACCCCGCGCGATGGAGCGCAGCAGCTGCATCGGGGTGAGCCGTGGGTTGATGAGCAGGATCACCGGGCGCGATTCTCCTACACGATCGATCAGCGCGCGGGAGAGCGTGGTCTTGCCGGATCCGATGTCACCGACCAGCAGCGCCAGCTCCTTTTCGTCGACGGCGTACTCGAGCCGCGCCAGCGCCTCGCGATGCTGCGGGCTTTCGTAGAGAAACGACGGATCCGGCGTCTTGCCAAAGGGTTTGGCGGAGAGGCCGAAGAACTCTTCAAACATGGTCGGCCTGCCGCAGGTGCCAGTGGAGCGGGGGGGGGGGGGGCCCCCCCCCCCCCCGCGCGGCGGGGCCCCACACCCCCCCCGGGGCGGCGCCCCCCCCCCCACCCCCCCCCACCCACGCCCAAAAACAAAAAAACACCCCACCACACCCCCCCCCCCCCCCCCCC
>JANMSA010000592.1:0-2713 GCA_031388865.1 Acidobacteriota bacterium
ATCCCGGGCGTGGACGTGCGCAAGCCGACTCCCCTGCTCGGCGTCCTGTCGCCCTCGAGCTTCATGCGCCGGCATTCTTCGATCAGCGTCACGATGCGCGCGCTGTCCGACATTTCGCTGGTGAGCGTGGCGGCCATGAACTCGGCGGGATAGTGCGACTTGAGGTAGGCGGACTGATAGGCGAGCAGTGCATAGGCGGCCGAGTGGGAGTTGTGGACGATGAGCCCGTTGGCAACGAAGTTGTGGTCGTGTTCGACCGTGAGGTCGTAGGTGTCCTGGATGCCGCGTGGCTCGATGGAAACGACGCGGTCCCAGAAGACGTCGGAATCGGCGAGTGATTGGAGCTCCCTAGAACTCAGGGTCTCGCCGACTCTCCGTACAGTCTCTCGGCGGAACCCGCGTTTGTTCGCGGAACCGCGGCCACAGAACTCCTTCATGGAGCAGCCGGAGTGCTCTTCGAGCTCCTTCCAGCTCAGACCCGCGCGCTCGCGGGCGGCGGAAACCTGGCGCCGAACGTCCGCAGGTATGGTGTCCTTGCTCGTTCGGCCCCTCTCCGTACTCCGCAAGTACTCCAGCAGGAGAAGCACCGCCTTCTCGCGACCGATGATGTGCGGCCCGATTCGCTCCACGAATCGCTCGACCGTGCCTTCTCCGATCAGGTATACGGCGTATCCGGGGCGCCGCTTGCCCCGATACGGGAAGGACTTCTCATGAATGCCGCTCGGCATTCCCAGACGAAGGAGCAGGTCCTGAACGTCCCGCGCGAGGCCGGGCGATGACGTGGCGTAGAACGGGACTCCGTTGTCCGCACTTGCGATGAATCCGTCTCCGGCCCAGAGCCTCCCAACAAACAGCGTCAAATCCTGATCACGCAGTTCAAAGACCTGCGCCGGAACTCGCTTCTCGGTCGCCCTCTTGCCGAGAATGCCCAGTGCCTCCGCCCAGTGGAACGCCCCGCTTCGCTGCGGAGCATCGAGAACCACGGCAAGACTCCCGTCGGTCCACCCGTACTCGATCCCGGCATCCTCACGGACTCGCCAGTTTCGTCCCATGTTGGCGCACACTTCGAGGCGGCCGGTCGATCGCGAGTCGATGCGCGCAACGGTCCCGGGGAATTGCGAGATCGCGTCGACGAAGTCGTGCACGATCACCGCGTCATTGCCATAGAAGTACAAGGATGTCGGATGACAGACGTTCCCCTCGGCGAGAAGCCCGGCCAGCGTGATCAACTCATGGTTGGGCCAAGACTCCGAAGAGTCGACCTGGAGTCTTCGTGGCGCAGCGATTCGATCTCCGGGCTCGAGGTCCTCGAGAAGCGTCCAGCCGTTCAGCGTGCGGAACGGGTGATTGCCGGTCGCTGTGATGCGCCTGCCTTGCGCCGTGCGGAGCTCGAATACTGGCCTGCAACCGTTCCAGACGACGTCGGTCACCGGTTGGGCTACAAGTTTCCAGCGTTCATCGAGCGCGTGGACGGCGAACTCACGTCGGTTCCTGAATAGCTCCGCGATCGTGGTTCTCTCTCCAGTGCCTGAGTGCGTCAGGATCGCGTCGCCGGTCAGGCACTTGTTGAAGCCATAGCCCGCGAACTTCTCCATCGTGCCGAAGACTTTCTCCGCCTTCGCGGGTGCGATCTTCTTGTGCTTGGCGCCCTCCACGAACTGCGCGCGCTTGGCTTCCATCTCTTCCGGCTTTTTCTTGCCCATCGCGCGCCGCAGCTCGTCGGCCTGCGCCATGGAGAAGCCGGCGAGCGCGTTCGCCGCCTGCATCACCTGCTCCTGATAGACGAACACGCCGTACGTGGACTTGAGGATGGGCTCGAGGTCGGCATGGTCGAACCGCACCTGCTGCCGGCCGTGCTTGCAGTCGATGAAGTACGGGATGTGTTCCATCGGGCCGGGCCGGTAGAGCGCGTTCATCGCGGTCAGGTCCTCGAACACCGTCGGCTTCAGCTTCTTGAGGTAGTCGCGCATGCCGGACGACTCGAACTGGAAGATCGCGACGGTGTCGGCGCGCTGGAACACTTCGTACGCGGGCGCGTCGTCCAGCGACAACTCGAGCAGGTCGAGCTTCTCGCCGCGATGACGCTCGATCAGCTTGACCGCCTCGTCCAGCACCGACAGCGTGCGCAACCCGAGGAAGTCCATCTTCAGCAGACCGGCCTTCTCGACCGACTTCATGTCCCACTGGGTGGTGACCGACTCGTCCTTCTGACGGTAGAGCGGCACGTAGTCGAGTAGCGGGCCGGGCGTGATCAGCACGCCGGCGGCGTGTGTCGACGCGTGGCGCGCGAGGCCTTCCAGCGTCTTCGCGCTCCGCAGCAGGCGATCGAACACCGGCCCCCGCTTCGGGATGTCCTTGAGGTCGGGCGACAGCTCGAGCGCCTTGGTGAGCGTCATGCCGAGACCGTCGGGCACCATCTTGGCGATCTTGTCGACGTCGCCGAACGGGATCCCGAGCGCGCGCCCGGCGTCGCGCAGCACACCCTTGGCGCCCATGGTGCCGAACGTGATGATCTGGGTGACGTTGTCCTCGCCGTACTTCTTGCGCACGTACTCGATGACCTCGCCGCGGCGTAGATCGTCGAAGTCGATGTCGATGTCCGGCATCGACACGCGCTCGGGGTTGAGGAAGCGCTCGAAGATGAGTCCGTGGCGCAGCGGGTCGACCTCGGTGATCCGCATCGCGTACGCGACCAGCGAGCCGGCGACCGAGC
>JANMSA010000604.1:0-3969 GCA_031388865.1 Acidobacteriota bacterium
CCGCCGGTTGAGTTCTGTTAGAATGATCCTCTTGCCTGTGCCGGCGTAGCTCAGTTGGTAGAGCAGCTGATTCGTAATCAGCAGGTCGTCCGTTCAATCCGGATCGCCGGCTCCATTTTTCATAAGATCAGACTCCCTCCACCCCCTCATAGACGACCCGCGAGCATTTACAGCCGGTCCGACAGACAATCACGCCTCGAGCCTCGCCAAGGCATCGACGTGCTCATCGTCGTGGGCGATGTCGAGATCGTTGAGCTTCGCGCATGCGAAGATGAGGATGTCCGGCAGCGGCTCCGTGACACCGGTCGCCCGCCCGCGATCCGCAAAACGAATCGCATACGCCCACGTTTCCGCTGTGATTTCGTAGTCAGGCAGCAGCGCCTCATACCGGCGAAGCGTTTTCCGCTCCGCGTCGTTGGTCACTCCCCGTAGACGCCCAAATCGTCCACTGAGGCTTACTTGATCCTGACGGCCCAGATCGGACCGGGCTTGAAACCCTCGTCCACCGTGATCCCGAAGTACTCGTGATTCAGCTCAGGCTTCCAACGCCCCGTCTTCGGATCAGCCTTCGCCATTACCACCCGGAAGAGTCCGGGGGTCTTGGTCGGCTCGGTGACGATACTCACGGTTTTCCAGTCGTCTGGTGTGGCGGTGCTTCGCTTGTCGGGCGAGGCGTTCCCCCCGAGTCGATACCCGCGCCACTCGATCCCCTTCAACTTCGACGTGGGGAGGTCCGGGATGTTCACGAAGATGGGACCGACGTCGACCACCAGGGGAATGTCGTAGTCGGGTATCTCGGGATAGAGGCGGGGACCATAGCTGTTCCCCAGCGTGCCGAGTTTGGGAATTTCGATGAGCTCGGCGCCGCGCTGGGTGAACACGCCGGCCTTCTCGATCTCCGGAGTGCCCCCAACGCCGTTGCACCCGACAGCCGTCAGCAGCAGGGCCAGAGCCAGCGAGACAATGGCGAAACGCGGCAAGACAGGAATCCCAATAGACAACGGTCAGCTCACCTTCACCCCTTCTGCATCGGCTGCAGCGATCAGACGAACATCGAACGCGATAAAGACGACCGGCTCGTCAGCAAGCTCCTCTTGCAGTTGCAGACAACTCGCCAGCTGAATGGCATCGCCGGCGCGAAGTGGATACCGCCGGAGAAGTCCTTGCGCACGGGTGACGATCTCGGGCGTCAGTTCCACGACCAGCATCGCCGCCAAGTCTCCGTCCAGAACAGCCATCGCCCGTTCCCGGTTCTTCCCGGAGAGCGTCCCCTCGCGTGAGCGGCGCATCAGTGCCGAGACGATCTCGACGGCGGACAGGCGGCTCGTGGCCGGCGCGTCCAGGGACAGCAATCTTCGGACCTTCGGGCTGTCCTTTTCTCGGAGGTACCGCTTCGCGAGCGCACTGGCGTCGAAGTAATGCATCTCTAGAAGCGATCTTCGCGATCTTCGATCACCGCGCTGGATAGCGAGGCCCCGCGGCTCTCCACGCCGCGAAACGGCGCCAGATGCTTACGGGTGGGGCGCGTGACGGCACCCCGTGCTTCGAGTCGCGCCAGAACTGCCTCTCGTCCGACGTCACCCGCGATTGGCCGCAGTTCCGCCACAGGCTGCCCGCGGTCGGTCACCACGAGCGTCTGTCCATTCCGGACGCGGCGCAGGTAGGTCCCCAGCCTGACCTTCAATTCGCGTGCACCGACCAGATGTTGCCCCATGTGGTCATTATGACCACATAGGCGAGACATGACAAGCTGTCGTGACGTCCTGTCCAACAGCCGCAGCGCGTCATGGTGATCCCTGCTCCGGGCCGGCCCGGGGTCAAAGACCTGGGATGGTGAGAGAATTCCCGGCGTGAACCTGATCCTGCTCGAGGAGCGTGACCGACTCGCTTCGAACCGGGTCACCCTCTCGGATTCGCGCGCGGCCCACCTGGTGAACGTGTTGAAGGTGGTGCACGGCCAGACCGTTCGAGTCGGGCTCCTGGATGGCCCGCTCGGAGTCGGCACCGTCGAGAGCGCGGCGGACGGTCAGGTGACCATGCGGTGCGAGTTCGACCGCGACGCTCCCGCTCGGCCGCGAGTCGACGTCCTCCTCGCGGTCCCCCGGCCGAAGGTGATGCGGCGCCTGTGGGCCCAGCTCGCAGCGCTCGGGGTCGGACAGATCATCCTCACGAATGCCGAGCGGGTCGAGCGGCAGTACTTCGATACGCACGTCCTAAGGGAGAGCTGTTACCGTCCACTCCTCATCGAAGGGCTGCAGCAGGCCGGCGATACTCGGCTGCCCTCCGTCTCAATCCATCGCCAGTTCAAGGTGCTGGTCGAGGATCAGCTGGACGCCCTCTTCGCTGATGGCGCGCGGCTCGTCGCCGATCCGCGCGCCGTGGCGTCCATCGCTTCCGCGACCGCCGACTATCCTCGCGCGCGGATTCTCGTGGCCATCGGGCCCGAGGGGGGATGGAATGCCTTCGAACTGGATCTGCTGCGGGCGCACGGCTTCCGCCCGGTCGGTCTCGGATCCCGCACGCTGCGCGTCGATACGGCCTGTACGGCGCTGCTCGCGATTGTTCATGCCGCCATGCAGCAGGCCCTCCAGTCGGAGATTTTCCCCCCACGCGAGGTGTAATGTAGAGACGTGCCGACTGATCTGCGCGCGCACCTTGCCCAAATCGTCGAGGAGGCCCGCCGGCTGTGTCTGGCTCCCGACGCTCCACGGCGGGAAGCGACCCTGCAGCGCCTTCTCGATCCGCTTGCCTTCGCCGCGTTCGTGGCCAACAACGAGGGCCGCTACGTGGTGACGAATCGCGCCGCGTCGCGACTGACGCAGTACTCTCACGAGGAACTGCAAGCGCTGTCGGTATGGGATCTCACCAGACCGCAGACGGCCCCGGACGCGGACGTCTTGTGGCGCGCGTTCCTCCAGCAGCGGGAGCAGACCGGGGAGTACGAGCTTCTCCTGCGGGATGGCACGATCGCGACAATGCTCTACGCTGCGCAGGCCCACGTCCTCCCAGGCCTGCACCTGTCGTTACTGAAGCCTATCTAACGGCGCGGACCTTCAGCGCGTCCATCGCGTACATCCCACGGCCGTAGGTCGAGATCACGAGGAGGCCGTCGCGGCCCTGGACAGCCAGGTCCGAGACCTGCACCGACGGGAGCGCGCCGAGCACGTGCCACTGCCGGCCGCCGTTGCGCGTCACGAACGCCCCGAAGTCGGTGCCGAGATACAGCGTGTTCGGTTCCGAAGGGTCTTCGCGCACGACGTTGACGGATCCGGCCGGAATGTTCGCGGCCAGGCTGGTGAAGGTCTTGCCGTAGTCGGTCGACTTGTAGACGTAGACCCCGAAGTTGTCGTCTTCGCGGCCGCGCTGGGTGACGTAGACGGTTCCGTCTTCATGCTGCGACGGCACCACGCGCGAGTACCACCGGGCCGTCGGCACGCGGCCGGTCAGCTCGATCCAGGTTTTGCCCTCATCCATCGTCACGTGCAGCTTCCCCTCGTCAGTCCCGGCGTAGAGGACACCCTTCTTCCGCGGTGATTCCGCCAGCGCGGTGATCGTCTGATACGGGATCGCGTTCGAGCTCCTGAGGAGCATCCGCGACGGATCGTTCGACGTAATATCTGGACTGATCTTCTGCCAGGTCGCGCCACGATCGGGCGAGCGCATCACGAACTGGAACCCCGCGTAGATCACGCCGGGCTCGTGAGCAGACGCGAGAATCGGCGCCATCCACTGCGCGCGCAACTCGACATCGCCCGGCGCCAGCGGCGGCCGGATGTTCGTCACCCCGGGAGTACCGCGGCCACGCCCGCCTCCCTGCCGTCCGCCGCCGGCAGGCGCGCCGCCCGCGGCGGCCGCTGCTGCCGCCGCCGCTTCATGATAAATGACGGCGATGCCGGCGCGGCGGGCATCGAGCGGATCGCGGATCTTAACGGGCTGGTTGCCGATGTCGATGTGTCCGCCATCGGGCAG
>JANMSA010000662.1:0-2017 GCA_031388865.1 Acidobacteriota bacterium
TCCTGGTTGGCGGTGCGTTGAGCACCCCACGTGGCGAATTGCCGTAGGTGTTGGGCGTCGGCGCCCGGAAGGCGCTGGTGTCGAACCACAGATCGACGGTCGGGTTGTCCAGCCGGCCGTCGCCGATCCGGTCCGGCCAGGACGGCGCCCCGTTGTTCACTCCCTGGCTCAAGAACACCGTAAAGGGCCGGCCGCTGGAATAGGTGGCGATGCCGCTGAACTGCCAGTTGCCCAAGAGCGCGTTGCCGATCGGGCCCGAGGCCAGCTTGTGATCCTTGCCGAAGGGCAGGTCCCACACGTGGCTCAGCACGAGGCGGTGGCGCGGTCGGGGGGCCGCAGAGCATCACGCTCTTCGAACAGAGCCGGGGGCCATCGGGCTTCGACTCGCGGCACCGCCTCGTGCTGAGCCACGTGTGGGACCTGCCCTTCGGCAAGGATCACAAGCTGGCCTCGGGCCCGATCGGCAACGCGCTCTTGGTCAACTGGCAGTTCAGCGGCATCGCCACCTATTCCACCGGCCGGCCCTTCACGGTGTTCCTGAACACGGGGGTGAACAACGGGGCGCCATCCTGGCCGGATCGGATCGGCGACGGCCGCCTCGACAACCCGACTCGCGAGCTGTGGTTCGACGTCACCGCGTTCAGGGCGCCGACGCCCAACACCTACGGTAATTCGCCACGTGGCGTGCTCAACGCCCCGCCGACCAGGACCGTGGACGTCTCCCTGGCCCGGCGGTTCCCGATCATGGGCGACCGGGTCAAGCTGCAGTTCCGGGCCGAGGCCTTCAACCTGCTGAACACGCCGCAGTTCGGATTTCCGAACGCCAGCATCGGTTCGCCGACGGCGGGCCGCATCGCCTCCACGGTCGGGGACAACCGCCAGATGCAGTTCGCACTTAAGCTGGATTTCTGACGCCCATTCATTTTTCGTCGGGCCGCATATGGAGCACGTCCTCCCCGGTCCTGTTGCGCACCATGTAACGTCCGGACGCGCTCCGTGCGCTCTGCCTGACACCTCTCGCCGCCTACTTCATCGATAAGTGCTTTGGAATAAGAAGGTAGGCCAGTTCGCGACCACTTGTCGTAGGTTTCGCGGTGCAAAACGCGGAGCGGCTCGTCGAATGCACTTGCCCGCTCGGGCCCTCGTTGTAACACTCCCGCCCGTCGAGATGGCGAATCATCTCCGATCCGGAGGCTGGATATGGGACGAGTTCTAGTCGTGTGTGCCTTGTGCATTTGCGTTTTCGTCCCGGCCGGTCTGGTGCGGGCCCAATCGGCCACAGGCCAGATCACCGGCACGGTTAGAGACGCGAGCGGCGGCGTCATGTCGAAAGTGAAAGTCACGGTCACGAACATTCAGACCGGACTGACCCGTACGACCACGACGAACGAGCTCGGCACCTACGTCGTCCCGCTGCTCCCGGCGGGAGTGTACCTCGTCACTGCCGAGCAGACCAGGTTCAAGCTGGCCGTCAAGTCGGACGTCCAGCTCAACGTCGACCAGGTCCAACGCGTGGATCTGGAGCTGACGGCAGGAGACATTTCAGAACGAGTCGAGGTGAGGGCGAACGCGCTCGCCATCGACACGGAGACCTCGACGGTGGGCCAGGTGATCTCGGAGAAGCAGATCTCCCAACTGCCGCTCAACGGGCGCAATTTCATCCAGTTGCTGTTCCTCGGGGCCGGCGCCGTCGAGACGGGAGGAGAGCAGGGTGGCATGCGCCAGGGCGTCGGCAATGCGATCAGCATCATGGGCTCGCGGCCGACGTCGAACAACTTCATGATCGACGGGACGGCCAACGTCGACACCGCCCTGGGCACGCCGGCGGCGACGCTGTCGGTCGAGATCATCCAGGAATTCAAAGAACAGACCGCCACCTACTCGGCCGAGTACGGCTTCAGCGCCAATCAAATCAACATTATCAGCAAGTCCGGTACGAATAGCCTGCACGGATCTCTGTTCCATTTCGTGAGGAACGAGGCCTTCGACGCCAGGAACTTCTTCGACCGGAGCGGCG
>JANMSA010000672.1:0-6479 GCA_031388865.1 Acidobacteriota bacterium
TTCGAGGGGTCGAGCCTTCGAGTCTTCGAGGGGTCGAGGGCTCATAGGCTCCCAGTGCCCTCGGTAGCACCCACGAGACTATGCGACTCTGAGACTATGTGACTCGAAGACTCGAGGACCCGAGGACCCGAGGACTCGAAGACTCGAGGACCCGAGGACTCGAAGACTCGAAGACTCGAAGACTCGAAGACTCGAAGACTCGAGGACTCGAAGACTTGAAGACTCGAAGACTCGAACACTTGAAGGCGCGAACACTCACTCCCCAGCAGCAGCCTCCCCCTCCGGGTCGCGATTGAACTCGTTCATGGCCCGGGCGAGGTCTCCTCTCGCGAAGAGCAGCAACGCCGCTACGGCCCTTTCGATGGCGCGATCGATGAGCGCCTGCTCGTCAGCGGAGAAGGCGTCGAGGACGTAGTCACGAAGCCGGCCGCCGCCGTCTGCCGAGCCAATGCCGACGCGCAGGCGCGGGAAGCGTTCGGTGCCCAGGACCTGCACGAGCGACCGCATGCCGTTGTGGGTCCCCGAGGAACCGTTCGGACGGATGCGCAGGCGTCCCAGCGGCAGGTCGATGTCGTCGTAAACGACCATCATGTCGTCCGCCGACTCGAGGTATGCGTTGACGAGCAGCTTCACCGCGTCGCCGGAGAGGTTCATGTACGTCAGAGGCTTGGCCACCATGACCGTCCCTCCTGCAACGCGCCCCGTCCCCGTGAGCGCGTTCTTCTCGTGACGGGTCGTCTCAATGCGGAACTTGCGCGCAAACGCGTCGACGACCATCCACCCGGCGTTGTGCCGCGTACGCTCGTACTCCGGCCCCGGATTCCCGAGCCCCACGATCAGTTTCATGCGGGTGCGAAGGATATATCGAGGATTGAGGATTGAGGATTGAGGATTGAGGATGAAAAGCTTGCGGCCTCGCCCGTCCGCAATCCTCAATCCTCAATCCTCCATCCTCAATCCGGTCCTATAATCCACCGCGCTTCATGGAAAAGCGACATCGCATCGTCATCATCGATGACAACGCGAACGACCTGCAGGTCACGCGGAGGTTCCTCGAGCGTCGTGGATACGACGCGTTCCCCGCCCTATCGGGCGAGGAAGGGCTTCGCCTCGCCCAGCAGGTCGTTCCGGACGCGATCATCGTGGACTACCGCATGCCCGGCATCGACGGCTTCGAGGTCACCCGGCGCGTCAAGGCGGACCCTCAGCTGCAGACCATTCCCGTGCTGATGCTCACCGGTTCCGATTCCGCGGAGCATGTCGTCGAGGGACTCGGTGCCGGGGCGGACGACTTTGTGACCAAGGGCGCGGACGTGGAGATCGTCGTCGCCCGATTGCGGGCTTTGCTGCGGATGAAGGCGTACCAGGATCAGCTGCGCCGGATGAACTCGCAGATGACGCGCGACCTGCAGATTGCCCGGCGGGTGCAGGAGGCGCTCGTCCCTCAGGGGGTCTTTGTGTCACCCCGCCTCGAGATCCGCTCGGCGTACATCCCCAGCGAGGTTCTCTCCGGAGACTTCTACGATTACTTCGTACAGAACGACTCGATGTACCTCTTCGTGGCGGACGTTTCCGGGCACGGACTGCCCGCCGCGATCCTGGTGTCGCTGCTCAAGAGTTACATCCATAGCGAGGCCGCCTCGGAACGCTCGCTGGCTGAGTTCATGACCCGTCTCAACGACTTCCTGTTCGGGGTCAGCCTCCCAACGCAGTTCGCCACGGCAGCACTCTTCCGGCTCGAGGAAGGGCGCCAGCTGGTCTACGCGAACGCCGCGCATCCCCCCTTTCTCCTCCATCAGCTCGCCAGCGGCCGCACCGTCGTCCATGAACAGCCCAGCAACCTCCTCGGCGCGATGCCGAACATGCCTTTCGAGGAGCATTCCATCACCGTCGCGCCCGGCGACACGCTCTTCGTCTACACGGACGGCCTCACCGATCGCGTGAACGCCGACGGTGATTTCTACTCGATCGACCGCGTGGCGGCGGTGCTCGACGCCACGCGAGGCGAAGACCTGGCGACCGTGTACGACTCGATCCACGCGGACGTGCGCGGATTCCCCGCCACGGAAGAATTCAAGGATGACATCGCGTTCGTAGTGACGCGGTTTCACTGAACGTACCGCCGAACGCCATGCGCGCCATCCTCATCTTCCTGATTCTCGTCGCGCCAGCCCTCTTCGGGGATCCGCTGCCGGTTCCGCCCGCCGCGCCCATTCCGCTCCCGACCGACTACCGGCGCAGCCCCTGCGCGGCGAACGTCAATGCGTGTCAGTCCTTCAACAAATCGCAGTTTGCCGACATTGCCGCGCTGCGCGGGTTCGACATCGGCCAGGACTGGGTCGATGCACACTGGGACGAGCTCGTGACGGCGCTTCTTCCGACCTGCGAGCGCATCGCCACCTGCTTCGCCACGCCCGGGAACGATTACCTGTTCTGCAATGACATCGGGTCGGTGGAAGCGGTAGGAGTCTGCTCCCGCTATCCGCAGGGATCCACCGAACGCGAAAAGTGCATCTTCTTCACGAAGATCTTCATGGCCGGCGTCGACCGACGGAGCCTGCCCGTCTGGACGGAGCTGCAGGCCTGCACGAAAGCGCAGAGCCCGGCCACTCCAGCGGAGCGCATCCTCAGATACTGGATCTCACCGGCCGCGATCGATCCCGATCGGACCGAACAGTTCACGGTGTACGCCGTGGATGGTGAGACCGGTGTGGCAGTGCAGGCGAAGGTGCGCATCGAATCGAAGAATCCGATCTACGCAGAAGCCTCGCCCGACGGCCAGCCTACGACGTTCTACGCGATCAGATGGAAGCCGCAGCTCGTTCGCGTTCCAAATGCCAGCGGCCATACCGACCTCGTCCCGCCGCGTATCCGCATCGTAGCTCCCGGCTATCGCGAGGAGAGCTTCACGCTCCCCGTGACCATCCCCCGGATGAAGCTGACGATGGATCCACCTCTCAAGAAGTTGAAGCGCGGCAAAAACAAGATCACCATCAAGGCGCTGGACGCCGCAACCGGCATCCCCGTCGAAGCCCGTGTCATGGCTGGCTCCACCGTCCTTGGCAGGACGAACGAGCCTTTCGAGCTCGTCCTGCGGCAAGGACAGAAGCGCCCGGAGATCTGGGTGACCTCGCTGTATGAGCGCTACAGTGATGCGGTCGTGGCCCCGGCCGGGAAGTAGCCATCGGATCTTCGAGTCTTTGAGGGTGCTCGCAGAAGATGAGTCAAAGCCTGGACCGCGTGTTGAGTCTTCGAGGGTGAGTCGCGTCTCGAGGGCCCGAAAAACTACTCCTCGTCCTCGAGCAATTCCTCCACGTCCCGCTCTTCGAGCAGCTCGGCCGTGATGCCGGGAAATCTTTCGGTTCCGTAGTACCAGGCCGCCTCGATGGAAGGCTCGTCGGGGAATGCGCCCTCGTAGACGAAGCACTCCAGCGAGCGGAGCCTCCCGTTGTGAACATGCACAGAGGGATCGGCCGGGGTTTTCAGCCCGTGCAGAGCGACCTGCAGATCGTCGAGGTGCAGGAGCTTCCGGTGGATTACATTCACTCCAGCTGGAACTTCGAAGCGTGTGACGAAGCCGGTGGCCGTGCGTTCGCGATCGCGCACCGTCGCGGAGGCATACTGGTCACGCAGGGTCGCGAGGATCGGGTCGTTGCCCGCGAGAAGCGCCTTCATCACCTGCGCTTCGAATTGCTCGAGCGTCACGCTACGCGATCCGTTGCAGAAGCTCGACGGCCTGCGGCTTCTTGTCGTAGCGAACATCCGTCGCCGCAATCTTCTCGAGATACCTGCGTGCTTCGACAGAGTTCTCACGACGCAGATGGCAGCGAGCGATCCAGAACCAGGTGTCGACGACATACTCGTTCTCGTTGAAGCGGTGCGTCTGCACGGCCCGCTCGAACGACGAAACGGCTTCCTCGAAGCGGCCTTGCGCGTACTCGATACGGCCGATGTGCGAGAGCGCGTCGAAATAGTCGAACGAGCTCTGATCGACGTTCGCCGACACACGGCGGTAGAACGACGCCGCATCGTCATACTCCTTCCGATCGAAAAAAATCGCGCCGCAGAAGAGCAGCGCATTCCGGAAGAAGTAGGAGTTGAAAAATGGCTTGTTCTCGTCGAACAGGCCGAGAGACTCCTGAAAGAGGTGCAGCGCGTCCTGGTGATCACCGAGCGCGTAGGAGTTCAACGCCTTGAGCGCCAGAGCCTGCGCCGTGACGTTGTCATTCGGCGAATACTTCATGGACTGATCGTGCAGATCCTTCGCTTTCGCGTAGTCCGCCTCTTCATGCGAGAGGTGGCCCAGGATGACATACGACTTGTACTTGATGTCGTTCGCCTCATCCGACTCCTCGGAAGCACACGCCGCGCTGAACCCTTCACGCGCGCGTGCGAAATCACCCGCATAGAGCGCTGCGACGGCGCGGTAGTAGGTCGCTTCGAGAGAGGTGAGCACGGTCGAGCGCTCGCGGTTCATGTCGTCGATGAACTTCGTGACCAGCTGCGCCAGGATGACGTTTTCCGAGGTCGGGTCGACGATGAAGTTCTGCAGGTAGACCAGACGATTCTCCAGGATGCGCATCATCTCCAGCATCACGGTGATGCGCTGCTGATCGCCGCTGGCCTCCCGGAACATCGACGAGAGTTGTCGCTGAAACGACTGATAGAGGCCGTCGTACTCACGAACGGCAGCCTCGGAAAGCTCTCCCGGCTCCTTCTGCAATCGGGTCTCGAGGGCGACGCGTTCTTCGATGAGCCGGCGAAGGCGTGTCGCTAGGTCATTACGATCCATACCAATAACATACACCGGTAGCAGGAATGGGACCAGCGTGTTGTTGACTGGTTTGCTGATTGTCGGAATGGTTGTCGGTTGTCGGTTGTCGGTTGTCTGCGCCTCATCGCCTGGACGACAGGCCCGGATCAACGACACAAACTCCACCTCGGCGTGGGGCTCGCGTGGCGTCCCAACCAGGCCACGACGCGCAGACAACCGACAACCGAGAACCGACAACACCCTTCACCGGTCCCGCTCCCGTTCCTTGATGGGCGTCCCGCCGATCTCCAGCAGCCGGAACTCGATCTGCTTCTTGTCCTCGTCGATGGACTCGACGCGGATCTTGACGTGGTCGCCCAGGCGGAGCTCGCGATGGGTCGATTCTCCGCGCATGCGGTGCTCGCGATCGTGATACTTCCAGAAGTCGCCGGCGATGGTTGCCACCGGCACCATGCCCTGCACGAAGATTTCTTCCAGTTCCACGAACAGGCCGAACGAGGCCACGCCGGTCACGATGCCGGTGTACTCATTGCCGACCTTGTCGCGCATGAAGATGACCTTCTTCCACTCCATCACCTCGCGCGAGGCATCGTCCGCGCGGCGCTCGCGCTCGCTCGCCTGCGATGCGTAGAGCGAATGCGCGCCGTCGATCTGGTTGCGACGGTCGCCGTAGAGAGCGCCGCTCGAGATCAGCTCGAAGAGCCGCCGGTGGACGATGAGATCGGGGTAGCGGCGAATCGGCGAGGTGAAGTGTCCGTAGTGCTCCAGCGCCAGCGCGAAGTGTCCCGTGGACTCCTCGGAGTAGAAGGCGCGCTTCATCGAGCGCAATACGATGTTCGTCAGGAAGCGCTCTTCGGGCGTGCCCGCCACTTCCTTCATCACGCGCTGCAGCTCGCCGGGACGAATGTCCTCCACGTTGCCGCGCAGCTTCAGCTTGAACTCCTTGAGGATCTCCTTCAGGTCTTCCAGCTTCTGAGGATCCGGCTGCTGATGGACGCGGTACAGGCCGGGCTGATTGGCGAAGACGAGCTCGCGGGCGACGACTTCGTTCGCGGACAGCATAAACTCTTCGATGATGCGGTGCGCCACGTTCCGCTCGGTCGCGCGGATGGTCTCGATGTCGCCCGATTCCGCGAGCATCACCTCCGCCTCAGGCAGGTCGAAGTCGATGGAGCCGCGGTGCTCCCGACGCGAGCGAAGCACTTCGAAGAGCTCGTGCATCCGCTCGAACTCGGGCAGGAGGTATCCATAACGCTCCTCCAGCTCCGGTGTCCGGGCAGTCAGGATCGCGTTCACGCTCGTGTACGTCATCCGCTCTTTGGTACGGATGACGGACTTGTAGATCTTGTGGCCGACGAACTTTCCGCGCTTGTCGATCTCGATATCGCAGGAGAACGTGAGCCGTTCGATCTTTGGATTCAGCGAGCAGATGCCGTTGGACAGACGTTCGGGCAGCATGGCGATGGCCCGTCCGGGGAAGTAGACGGACGTTCCCCGCTCGAACGCCTCACGATCGAGAGCACTCCCTTCAGTCACGTAGTGCGCGACGTCGGCGATGTGGACGCCGAGGAGGTAGTTGCCGCTCGGGAGAAGCTGCACGTCGACGGCGTCGTCGAAGTCTTTCGCGGTCTCGCCGTCGATGGTCACGATGTTGCGCCCGCGAAGGTCGGTGCGCTGCGCGATGACCTCCGCCGGCACCTCCTGC
>JANMSA010000694.1:0-8267 GCA_031388865.1 Acidobacteriota bacterium
CTGCGAGCTGACGCGGCTGCGAGCTGGACAGGCTGGCGTTCATCGCGACTCTGCGACTACGCTGCACGCATGAACATCGCATTCATCGGCCTCGGCGCCATGGGCTATCCGATGGCCCGGCACCTCGCCAGAGAGCATGACGTCACGGTATGGAATCGCACCCGGGAGAAGGCGGAACGACATGCGGGCGAGCACGGGACGAAGTTCGCGCGAGAGCTCTCCGAGACGGCGAGTGCCGAGGTGATCATCACCATGCTGCCGACCAGCGCGGAGGTGGATGAGATCGCCCTGCAGCTCGAGCCGTACCTGAAGCCAGGGACCCTCTGGATCGATGCGACGAGCGGCGATCCAAACGTGAGCCGCAACACGGCGCAGCGCCTCGAGCAGCAGGGTGTCCAGTTCGTCGACGCCCCGGTGACCGGTGCGATCGTCGGCGCGGAGAACGCCACGCTGACGATCATGATCGGCGGCACGGCGGAGAATTTCGAGCGCGCGAAGGAAGTCCTGCGCGTGAATGGCAAGACCATCATTCACGTCGGTTCCGTGGGTGCGGGTCACGCGATCAAAGTGCTCACGAACACGATCATGGGCGCGACGGTCTGGATCACGGCCGAGTGCATGCTGCTCGCGAAGCAGTTCGGGATCGACATGAAGACGGCGCTGGAAGTGACGAATGCCGGCAGCGGACGCTCCAACGCCAGCGAGAACCTCCTGCCGATGCGCCTGCGGGACGGCAAGTGGCCGCTGGTCTTCAAGCTTCTCCATCATGACAAGGACATCCGCATCGCGGCTTCCCTCGCTCACCAGCAGCACGCATCGACTCCGATGCTCGCGCTGACGCAGCACCTTTTCAGCGGTGCCCTGAATCAACTCGGCGAAGGCGCCGACTACATCGAAGTCGCGAAAGTCGTCGCGCAGATGAATGGGGCGTCATGGGATCAGGCCTGACGCACGGGGCTTCCGTGCGGCCGCGCGTCACTGTCATCATTCCGACCTACAACTGGAGCACCGTCCTGCCGTACTCGATCGGGAGCGTGCTCGCGCAGATGTTCACGGATTTCGAACTGCTGGTCGTCGGCGACGGCTGCACGGACGACTCTGAAGTGGTCGTGCAGGGAATCGACGACCCTCGCGTGCGCTGGATCAACATCGCGCCGACAGGGCACCAGTCGGGTCCGAACAATGAGGGACTGCGTCAGGCGAGAGGTGAGCTCATCGCTTACCTGGGCCATGACGACCTCTGGCTGCCCCATCATCTGGCCAGACACGTCGCCGCTCTCGAATCGAGTGACGTTTCCTGCTCGCTCGCGGCGATCATCGGGGAGGATGAATCGGTCATCAGGTGCGCGATGCTGGACCTGAGCAGAGGCTGGTGGGCACCGCCTTCGGCGATTGCACACCGCAAGGCCGTGACCGTCGAGCTCGGAGGGTGGCGAGACCATCGCACGATGACTGACGCACCGGAGGCCGAGCTGCTGCGGCGCCTGCTCACCGCGGGAAAGCGATACGTCCTCGTTCCGCGGATGACGGTGATCAAGCTGTCGGCTGGCCTGCGTCGGAATGTCTATCAGGAGCGCCCGTCTCACGAGCAGGCGGCGTGG
This sequence comes from Acidobacteriota bacterium, assembly GCA_031388865.1. GTDB lineage: Bacteria > Acidobacteriota > Thermoanaerobaculia > Gp7-AA8 > Gp7-AA8 > QHVT01. Next base: position 1,602 of record JANMSA010000694.1, read on the forward strand.
TGGAAGCGGATTCAGACGGAGCCGGATGTTGAAGCTGCGGTGATGGGAGCTATCATCGCGCGTCTGCCACCGCGCGGATCGAGCTTCATCGGCCGCGTTTGGCAGCTGTTCCGTGAGCCGTGGCGATGGAGTGCGGTGGTCTTCCGGCGCAAGGGCGCGCACACGCGCGCATACCAGAAGTTCAAAGGAGTTGATCATGCTCTCGGGAGCTCAAAAAGATAGCCAGCTGGTCAACGAAGAATGGCAGAAGATCGAGCATGGACTGGAAGGTGTCGTGGCGCGCGAAGTCCTGCACGTACCGCGCGATCACGGCATCATCACCGAGACCTTCCGACCCGAATGGGATCCGACCGGCCTTCCGGTCGTGCACATCTATCAATCGCGACTGTTTCCGGGTGCGATCGGGGCGTGGAGCTGCCACGAGAAGGCCATCGATCGGCTCTTCGTCAATCAGGGGCATCTCAAGGTGGTGTTGTTCGACGGCCGCGACGACAGCCCGACGTTCGGACGGGTCTCGGAGCTGTTCGTCGGAGATGCGCGTCCAACGTTCCTGCTGATCCCTCCAGGCGTCTGGCACGGCCTGCAGAACCTCGGCTCCTCGGACGCGCTCATCCTGAACTATCCCACGAACGCGTACAAATACGAGGATCCCGACCACTGGCGCCTGCCGTACGACACGGATCAGATTCCGTATACCTGGCGAGCGGCCGGGATGCGCAAAGACGCGTAGGCCGGTACAGCCGCCGGCCGGCCGCTCCGCCACCGCGCCCCTTGTGAATCATCCGGGCTAGGATGGCAAAGCATGTCTCCGCGCGTGACGGTCATCATTCCCACGTACAACTGGAGCACGGTCCTGCCGTACTCGATCGGAAGTGTGCTCGATCAGACATTCACCGATTTCGAACTGCTGGTGATCGGGGATGGTTGCACCGATGATTCGGAGGCGGTCGTGCGGGGGATCTCCGACCCGCGCGTGCGCTGGATCGGGATCGGCCGTACCGGGCACCAGTCTGGCCCCATGAACGAGGGCCTTCGCCAGGCGGGAGGAGAGTTCATCGCGTATCTCGGTCACGATGATCTCTGGCTAGCGCATCACCTGATGGCTGGCCTCGCCGAGCTCGACAGGGGCGCGGACCTCACCCACTCCCTCCTGCTCTTTGTTCTACCGAAGGGAGATCCAGAGATTCGTGCACCGGCGCCTGCGCTCCCTCCTTCCTGCGTCATGCACCGTCGGAGTCTGATGGAGAAGCTCGGGGGATGGCGTGATCTGAGCGAGCTCAGTGTCGCCCCCGACCTGGACCTCTTTTCGCGTGCTGCCGCCGCCGGATTCGAGTTTCGGTTCGTGCCGCGGCTGACGGGCGTGAAGTTCCCAGCGGCTCTACGTCGCAATGTTTACCTGGAGAGGCCTTCTCACGAGCAGGCGGCCTGGCTCACGCGAATCCGTGCGGAGCCCGACTTCGAACCGATAGAGCTGGCGAAGGTCGCGGCTCGCACCTACCGCGCGCCCTCATTTTCCCGACGGCTCTGGATTCTGGCCACGACTCCATCGCGTTGGCGCGCGTTTCTCTGGCGGAGGGGAGGCGCGAGGTTGCGTCTCGAACAGCGATTCAAAGGCATCCGGTAAGGGGGCATCTTGGTTTTGGGGATCGCTTCGATCCCTCGGGCGAGCGGCCTGAGTGATTGTCGTCCCATTCAACCGAGAGGACGCGGCAAGAACTGTGCGGTCTGCATCGGGCACGAGCCTGGTGAGTGGCACGGGGGAGCGACCCCTCATCCGCCTTCGGCACCTTCTCCCCTCTGCGGAGGGGAGAAGGGTCTCTATGTTTGTTCTTTCCGTTTGTTCTCCGCGTAGCACCTCCCCTCGAGAGCCTTCTCCCCCGCGCACGGGGGAGAAGGTGCCGAAGGCGGATGAGGGGGAACCCTCGCGCAAACGAGAGTCGTGTCATAAGAAACCCTTTCACAGCGCAGGCGCCGCACGTGAGATGAAAGGACAAAGCATGCATGGAGCGACCGGCCGTGCCGGCCTAGAACGTGCCGCGATACTGCCCGCCGTCGACCTGCATCGACAGCCCGGTGACGAACGACGCGCGCTCGCTGCAGAGGAACGCCACCACGTCCGCGAGCTCGTGCGGCTGGCCGTAGCGTCCCAGCGGGATCGCCTCGACCGCCTTCCTCAGATACTGTTCGGGCGTGATGCCCTGTTCCTGTGACCGGATCTCGCTGAGGTGCTTCTGCCGGTCGGTGAGGAAGTGTCCCGGCAGCACCGCGTTGACCAGGATCCCGTCCCGCGCCACCTGATCGGAGAGCGTCTTGGTCAGGCCTGAGATGCCGGCGCGCAGAGTCGAGCTGACGGTGAGCAACTCCACCGGCTGCTTGGCGACGAACGACGTCAGATGGACGATGCGCCCCCAACGCCGCCGCTGCATTTCCGGGATCACCAGCCGGCAGAGGCGGATGACGTTCATCAGCGTCGAGTCGATGCCGCTCTGCCACTGCTCCTCCGACAGTTTCAGGAAGGTCGCCGCGGGAGGGCCGCCGGTGTTCGTCACCAGGATGTCTACCTGGCCAAAGCGGTCGATCGTGGCGTCGTACCACCGCTGGAGATCCTCGGCCTTCGACACGTCGCAGGCGACGGCGAGCGCCTCACTGCCCAGGGATTGCGCGACCGCTTCGAGGGAGTCGAGCGAGCGCGAGCAGATCGAGAGGCGGCATCCCTCGCGCGCGAGGGCCTCCGCGCTGGCACGCCCGAGACCTTTGGAGGCGGCGGCGACCATGGCTACGCGGTTGCGGATGCCGAGATCCATGAGAGCGCGGACGATATCATGCAGTCGCAAGTGACCTGTCCGAACTGCCAGTCCGGGAAGACCCGCCGCGGTGGAAATCTCATCTGGACGACCTACGTCGCGCTGGTGGCATTCGCTCTCGTAGCCGTGCTCGTGTTCCATCTGAACGCGGCCATCGTCGCAGCGATCATGATCGGGGTCGTGGCGGCCGCTCACCTGGTGCTCAATCAGCGGGTGTGCGTCGACTGTGGTCACCAGTGGCGGGGATGAGACGCCGACCACCGCCAACCGGGATGACAAACGCTGCTCAGCGTGTTAACTGGCCCGCACCTCATGCTGGACCCCCAATACATACGCAACTTTTCGATCATCGCGCACATCGATCACGGCAAGACCACCTTGTCCGACCGGCTGCTCCAGATGACAGGCGCCGTCGAGCAGCGGGAGATGCACGAGCAGATGCTCGACGACATGGACCTCGAGCGCGAGCGCGGGATCACCATCAAGGCCCGCGCGGTCATGCTGAAATACCGCTCGAACGAGGGGCAGGAGTACACCTTCAACCTGATCGACACCCCCGGGCATGTGGACTTCACCTATGAGGTCTCGCGCAGCCTTGCTGCCTGCGACGGGGCGATTCTGGTCGTGGACGCGACCCAGGGTGTCGAGGCTCAGACGCTCGCCAACAGCTACCTGGCCATCAATAACAACCTGGCCATCCTCACAGTCATCAACAAGGTCGATCTTCCTTCGGCTGATCCCGAGCGCGTCCGCGAGCAGATCGAAAACGTCATCGGCCTCGACGCGCACGATGCGGTCCTGGCTTCGGCGAAAGCCGGCATCGGCGTCGCGGAGATCCTCGAGAAGATCATCACCCACATCCCGGCACCGAAGGGCGATGCGAACGCCGAGACCAGGGCGCTCCTGTTCGACTCCTGGTATGACCCCTATCGCGGCGTGGTCTGCATGGTGCGCATCGTGGACGGCGAGCTGCGCAAAGGGATGAGGGTGAAGTTCATGTCCACCGGCCGCGAGTATGAGATTGCGGAGCTGGGCATCTTCACCCCGAAACCGAAGGCCGTGGACTCCCTCGGCGTCGGTGAAGTCGGCTTCTTCTTCGCCAATATCCGCGACATCGTGCTGGCCAAGATCGGCGACACCATTGCCCAGGCGAAACAGAATCCGATCGCTCTGCCCGGGTTTCAGGAAGTGAAGCCGATGGTGTTCGCCGGACTGTTCCCGATCAACACCGAAGACTACGAGAACCTGCGCGACGCGGTGGCCAAGCTCAAGCTCAACGACGCGTCCTTTTCCTACGAGCCCGAGAACTCCGTCGCGCTCGGCTTCGGCTTCCGATGCGGCTTTCTCGGCCTGCTGCACATGGAGATCATCCAGGAGCGGCTGGAGCGGGAGTTCAACCTCGAGCTGCTGACGACAGCGCCTGGCGCGCGCTATCGCGTGACGCTGACCGATGGCGAAGTCATCGAGGTGGAGAACCCGCAGAAGCTCCCCGATCCCTCGTTCATCCGCATGATCGAAGAGCCCTTCTTCGAGGTCACCATCCTCTCGACCGACGAGTTCGTGGGGCCGATTCTTGCTCTGGCCATCGACCGCCGCGGGACGCAGAAGAAGCTCGAGTACGTCTCGGCGAACCGGGTGATGATCGTGTACGACATGCCCCTGAACGAAGTCATCCTCGACTTCTTCGACAAGCTCAAGTCGATCTCACGCGGATATGCGTCGCTCGACTACCAGTTCATCGGCTATCGCGAGAGCGACCTCGTGAAGATGGACATCCTCGTGAACGGCGAGGCGCTGGATGCTCTCTCCCTGATCATTCACAAGGACAAGGCCTTTCCGCGCGGGAAGATGCTCGTCGAGAAGATGAGGGAGTTCATCCCGCGACAGATGTTCGAGGTGGCCCTGCAGGCCGCGATCGGCAACCGCATCGTCGCCCGCGAGACGGTGAAGGCCCTGCGCAAGAACGTCATCGCCAAGTGCTACGGCGGCGACATCAGCCGGAAGCGCAAACTGCTCGAAAAGCAGAAGGAAGGGAAGAAGCGGATGAAGAGGGTGGGGAAGGTCGAGATCCCGCAGGAAGCGTTCCTCGCGGTGTTGAAGATCGACTAAACCAGGCCAGTAGGTAGTAGGCAGTTTGCGGGAGCTTGGTTGCTGGTTGGTTGCTGGGACTACCACCTTGGGCCCCAGTCTTCGCGAGTGGACATGACAACGGTTGCTGGTTGAAGCAGAATCTTCCGCCAACCACCAACCGACCGCCTCATCTCCTGCCTCCTGCCGACTGCGACTGCCGACTGCTCCCGCCACTGCCTACTGCATACTGCCTACTGTCACGTGATCGTCATCACCAGCCGCTCCATGACTGGCACACTATCGGCTCTCCCACTTGCGCCGAGGAAGAGCTGACCATGAAAACCACCGCGCTGTTCTCCGCTCTCGCCTTTTACGCTCTGACGGCCGGTGCTGCCGGAATCGACATGACCGATCCCCGCCGGGCCCTCGGGCGGGAAGGTGACGTTCGCGTCGATGCTCAGCTCCTCCGCGATTCCGTGGCACCAGGCATGCCCGTCGGCATCACCTTCCAGATCCACAATCTCTCCGCGACCGCCATCGCGATCGCGCACAAAGTCGCGGATGCGAGCTATGACGAGGAGAGCCGCACCATCACTCTGGTCGTCGGTTCCGAGGTTCCACCGGATGGGAACATGCCGCAGATGGTGTTGATCGCGGCGGGTGAGAAGAAAGTTCTGCGGGCAGCTGCCACACCGGTGATGTGCGCGGCCGCGCTCAAGACCATGTCCGCCGCAGGCTCCCGCTACGTACAGGTCAAGATCGCCATTCTGCGGGACCTCGGTCCGTTCAGGATGCTCATCGAGCAGCAGGGCTCGCGTGCGAAGCAGCGGCTCAGTGACGACCAGTTCGAACAATGGTTCGAGGCCAACGACATGATCTTCCTCAATCCCGTGCCGGTGCACTTCACGCCGAAGAGAGACCCCAGCGAAGACGCGGACGCGCGAGGTGGGTTTTGAGAAGCGCGATGGGGCGGACGTTCGCCGTCGCAGCGATTCTTCTCGCCGTCGCGTGCTCGTCCACAACGGCAGTGCAACCTTCTTCGGCAAAGGAACCTTCTTCGCGACGCGTCACGGGCCTTGGAGGCGATGTGCGGGTCGACGCGGAGATCGCCGCACCCGCGCGGAGCGGTGATCCGATCGAGATCCGCTATGTGATCACCAACGGGCGACCCGCGCCGATTACTTTCGCGAACGTTCCCCCGGAGACGTCGTTCGACATGGGAACGAATACCGTCACGGTGAAGATCGGTGCGGAGGGGCCTGGTACCAGCGCGTCGCTTGTGCGGCTTGCTCCAGGGGAGAAGCGGAGCTTCAGCACAGTCGCTGGTCTCGACAGCACCGTGTCGTCGATCCCCGGCGAAACCGGTGGGGCGAATGGAACGCTGCTGCGCCTGCAGGTGAACTTCGTCGACGACGGCCGTCCGGAGTCTGTCTACACGAGCGCGATTCCCGCCTACAGGTAGGCGCATGATGGTTCACCTGCGGCCTTGCGCCGCGCGAGGAGACCCCTTGAAACAGACCGGGAGCATCATGCTGTCGCTGCTGTTCTTCGCCGCCTGTTCCTCGGCCCCCCCCGTCAACATGACCGCGCCGCGACGCGTGGTCGGTACCGAGAGCTCAGTCCGAATCGACGCCGAGATCAGCGAAGAGATGCATGCCGGGGGCGCGGTCGCCATCTCGTACGTGATCACCAATCAGCGGGAGACGGCCATTGCGGTCGCCGACGTGGTCCAGGAGACGGCGTTCGATCGTGAGACGCGCACCATGACCGTGAGCATCGGCGCAGAAGTTCC
>JANMSA010000718.1:0-6357 GCA_031388865.1 Acidobacteriota bacterium
GGGCCGGGGGGGGTTGGGCAAAAAAACCCTCTGCCTGGGCCCCCCCCCCCACACTGGCCCCTCGACACACGCTCGGGATGACAAACCGTCGTGTCCTCAACTCCCCACCGGCGCACCGCGCCGTTCCCTCGCTCAGAATGACAGGGGAAACTGATGGCGCGCACCTTCCCACCGGACGTCCTCGTCCTCGACCACGACTCGCTCGTTCATGCCCGGCTCGGCCGCGGCAAGAAAGGGCCGAAGCTCATCACGGCGAAGAGCTATCGCCTGGCGGCGGACACGTTCAGCCAGGCCGCGGTGACCCCGCAGCTCGCGAACGAGAGCTCGCTCACTGAAGCGCTGCGCCGTCTGCGGATGGAATCAGGCCGCTGGGAAAAAGTCTCGCTGCTCCTCCCCGACTCCTGGTTCCGCATCAACATCGTGGAGCTTCCGTCGCTGCCAGAGAAAGACGCCGACGCCATCGACATCGTGCGCTGGAGCCTCAAACGCACGCTCCCCATTCCGCCCGAGCAGCTGCGCGTGGCCTACTCGGTCCTCTCGCGTAGCGGGCAAGGCGCGAAGGTGCTGGTTCTCAGCGCGATGGAAGCGACCCTCACCGCCATCGAGCGAGTCTTCACGACCGCCGGTTTCGACATCGTCCTGATCGAGCCGATCGGCCTGAACATCTGGAACGCGATCGCAGTCCGCGAAGGTGCGGTGACCGGCGACCGGCTCTTCTTCTATCTGCGCGACACCGACTTCACCACCGCGGTGTTCCGCGGGACGCAACCGCTCTTCATCCGCTCGCGCAACCTGAGCGCCGACCGCACTGTCGATCAGGAGATCCGCCTCTCGGCCAATTACCTGCGCGACTCGCTGGCCACAGACACCTTCACCGGCTGCTACGTCGCCGGGGAGCGTGGTGCTGAGATCCACGCCACACTCGCGGAAGAGTTCAAGACACCGGTGCGCACGATCGCCCTCAGAGACTACGTGGAAGACGTCCCGTCTGAAGCCGCGGGGTGGGACGCCGAGCTCACCGCCTGCACAGGAGTATTCACCGGGTGAAGCCGATCCATCTCAACCTCGCCGCGCGACCTTACCGCGACTATCGCCCCGTCTATGCGGCGGTGGTCGTGCTCTCGCTGCTCACGGCTTTCCTGATGCTCAACAACGTCGAGACGTACTACCGCTACGTCCGCGAGACCAAGACCACCCGGGCCAAGATCGTGGAGCTCGAGCAGCAGGTGAGCAAGGAGCGCGAGAACGAACAGCGCGCCCGCCAGCGCCTGCAGGGACTGGACCTCAAACGCCTCGACCAGCAGACGAAGTTCATCAATGCCAAGCTCGCGGAGCGCGCCTTCTCCTGGAGCCAGCTCCTCGACGAGCTCGAGTCGATCCTGGCAGACGACGTCCGGCTGCTCACGGTCACTCCCACCTTCGACAAGAACGGCCGCATCGACCTCTCCCTCAACTTCCACTCGAAGTCGGGGGACGGCATGATCACCACCATCAACCGCATGAACGCCGATCCGCAGTTCAACGATGCGTTCCCCAGCAGCGAGACGCAGATCGAGGGCGGACGCTACGCGTTTGCTCTCAAGGTTCGGTACCTGCCGCAACCACGTGGCGTCTTTCGCGCGGGGGTGCTGCAGTGATCTGGCGCGAGAAGAGGGTGCTGCTGATCGTTCTGGGCCTGCTGCTCCTGGGCAACGTGATCTTCTTTTTCACCTATCGCGTGCAGTACCAGAGCCGTCTCGATGCCATGGATGAGCGCCTCGCCCAGATCGAAGGACAGCTCGAGCAGTCCCGTAAGTCGACCGCCACCGCGGAGCAGTCGCTGCTCGCGTATCGCCGCGTCGAGCAGGACGTCCAGACCGTCCTTGACCAGCACTGGTCGACCCAGCCTCGCCGCCTGACGCGGTTCATCGGAGAAGTGAAGCGACTGGCGGAGGCCAGCAATGCCGTGCCCAAGACGCTCTCATTCGACGAGAAGGAGGCCAAGATCCCCAGCAATCGCGGCAAGCGCGAGGACCTCGGTGCCAGGGAGGTCGGGGTCGGCTTCTCCGTTGACGCCACCTACGATCAGACCCGCCGCATGATCAACCTCTTCGAGCTCTCCCAGCAGTTCATCATCATTGATGAGATCTCGCTGAACGCAGGCGAGGAGAATAAGCTCTCCCTCAACCTCCGGCTCAAAACATTGTTCCGCGACGTCGAAGGCAGCCGCGGGAACGATCGTCTGTAATGGAAAAAATCAACTGGAAGACCTGGGCTGCCGCCGCCCTCCTGATGGTCGCGGCCTTCGCGATCTACACGGCCGCGTCGCCTGACCCGAACCACAAGTCCGGCACGGCGCAGGTCGCCGCCAGAAGGCAGAGCAGACCCACGCCTCCCCTGGCCGCCCCTCCGGGAGTCGAGCCCGTCAACACGGCGCTTCTGGACGCCGAGAGCGGCAGCTTCCGCAGCGATCGCAATCTCTTCGCGTACAAAGAACCGCCGCCGCCACGACCGGTGGTCATCCGCCCACCGCCGCCGGAAGCACCGCCGCCGGACGCCGACAAAGACGGCGTGCCCGACTTCCGGGACAACTGTCCCAGCGTCGTGAATCCGAATCAGCAGGACATCGACGGGGACAACATCGGCACCGCGTGCGACGCCGGTGAGGTACCGCCTCCTCCTCCACCCCCTGTTCCCCCGACGTTCGGCTACAAGTTCATCGGCACGTTCGGACGGCCCCAGAGTCCGATCGCGACCTTCGCCCGCGAAGGCGAAGTCATCAACGCTCGCATCGGCGACGTGATCGAAGGCAAGTTCATCCTCCGCCGCATCGGCATCGAGTCGGCCGAGATCGGATTCGTCGGCTTCCCCCCCGACATCACCCAACGCGTGCCCCTCGGCCAGTGACGTTTCACCGGCCGGGCCGTCACATCGTCAGTCAGGACTCGAGATCGAAATGAATCGAACCAAGCGAACATTCGCGGCACTGCTGGTCACCCTCACACTCGCATCGTGCACGAGCTACCGCGCCTACCACGAGGCGCAGACGGCCGAACGGCAGAAGAACTGGGACGTTGCGGTCTCGGAGTACGAGAAGGCGGTCGAGATCGACCCCGACAACCGCGAGTTCAAGCTGGCGCGCGACCGTGCGAAGCGCGAGGCGTCGCGGATGCATTTCGAAAAGGGCAAGGTCCTGCGCAACGCAGCCGCGCAGTCGACCGGCACCGAGCAGTACCGCCTGGCGCAGCTCGCCGCACAGGAGCTTCAGCTGACCGTACGTCTCGATCCGACGAATCAGTTCGGGGCCATCGAGCTGTCCAAGGCCTATCAGATCGTCCAGGACTTTCAGCGCGCAGCGAATGAGAAAGTCTCCATCGACGACATCAAGAAGCGCGCAGCGGCGAACATGACCAAGGCTCAGCCGCCGGAGCTCAATCCCGCGTCTCAGGAGCCGATCTCGCTCACGTTCTCGCGGGACACGCCCGTCAAGGACATCTACCGCGCCCTCGGAAACGCCTTCGGCATCAACGTCCTCTTCGATCAGGCGGTCAAGGACGACCGCATCACCATCGAGCTCCGCGACGTCACCGCCCAGCAGGCACTGGAGCGGGTGATGCAGGCCGGCAACCACTTCTACAAGATCCTCGACGAGAAGACCATCATCGTCGTCCCGGACAACCCGCAGGCCCGCCGCGACTACGAGGACCTGGTCATCCGCACGTTCTACCTCTCGAACGGCGACGCCGAGCAGGTCACCAACGTCGTGCGCACGATGATCGAGGCGCGCAACGTCTTCCCGCTCAAAGCGCTCAACGCCATCACCATCCGCGACACGGCCGACAAGGTGCGCATCGCGGAGAAAATCATCCAGGCCAATGACAAAGCGAAAGCCGAGGTGGTGGTGCAGGTGGAGCTCGTACAGCTCGACCTCAACCGCATCCGCGAGATCGGCATGGCCATCTCCGGATTCCCGAGTGGCTCGGGCGGCGAGCAGAGCTCCTCCGCCATCGCCTCTCCGATCGTGGGCGGCAAAGTCTTCACCGGCGGCTCACTCCAGCAGATCCGCGAAGCCGTCGGCAGCCTGAACCTGCTCCGCAACAATTTGAACTTCACCATCCCCACCCTGACTTACTCGCTCCTCAAGACGTTCGGCAACAGCGAGCTGCTCGCCAATCCGGAGCTGCGCATTTCCGAGGGGGAGAAGGCAACGCTGCATATCGGCCAGCGCATCCCCGTGCCGGTGACGACCATCTCCGGCTACAACCCCGGCACCAGCACCCAGCCGGGGCAGAATCCAAACCTGACCGTTCCCTACACCTCGTTCCAGTATCAGGACGTCGGCATCAAGGTGGCCATGGAGCCCCGCGTCCATCACAACCGCGAGGTCACCCTCAAGCTCACCGTCGAAGTGTCCAACCAGGGAACGCCGGTGAAGTTCGCGGGGCAGGAGCAGCCGACGTTCGCGACGCGTACGATCGAGTCCACCATCCGCCTCAAGGATGGCGAGACGAACTTCCTGGCGGGTCTCATCCAGAGCAACAAGATCCAGAGCGCGACCAAGACCCCTTTCCTCGGCGACCTTCCGTTCATCGGACGTCTCTTCACCAACGAGCGGAAGGACGAGACGCGCACCGACCTGGTGCTGACGATGACTCCCCACATCGTGCGCATCCCGGACATCACCGACGAAGACCTGGCGCCGATGTGGGTCGGCACCGGCAACAACCTGACCTTCCGCGGCGTCTCCCCGCGCATCGAGTCGCAGTCCGGCGGCGATCCGTTCGTGCCGGTGCGCAACGACCTGCAGCTCTCCGAGGATGGCGAGCCTGGGAACTACATCGTGCCGGAGGTGATGTCGACTCCGATCGTCACGCCGCCGCCCCCCAGCGGAGGACCCACGGATGTCTTCCGCCGCCCGCAGCAGCCTCCGCAGCAGAGCCCGAACAATCCGCCGGAAGTGAATCCTCCCACTCCGCCCGACCAGCTCTCATCGTCGAGCATTCGCAGCGAGGACTCTGCCTCGGGTGAGATCGCCAGAATGCGGCTTGCGCCGCGCATCGCCCCGCAGCCATCGACCATCGCACTGGGCCCAGGCGAGTCCCGACTCTGGAGCATCATCGGCATGGACCTGGACGGACTGACCGCACAGGAGCTGGTGTTGCACTTCAATCCGCGCTCGATGGACGTCACGGACGTTGCGGTCGGCCCCGCGCTGGCCGTCGATCCGACGTTGCCGCCCGTGATCACCGTCGACAGCGCGACCGGCACCATTCGCGTGAAGAGCTCGAACGGCAAGCCGCTCCGTTTCGTCAGCGGAGGAGACGTGCTGATCATCCGCGTGCACGGCGGCGTCACCGGCGAGACGTTCCTGGTCATGCAGAACCCCGACTTCCAGACCGCTACCGGCAAAAGCATTGTCGCGGCCGTGGCTGGAGGGAGAGTTCGAGTTCAGTAGAACGCTATGTCGGAGAAACTGTTCTCAGTTGTCAGTTGTCGGTTGTCTGCGCCTTCGCGCACGGGCGGCAGATCGCGAGCGATTGAAAGCCGGCTACCGGCGACGGGGCGCGCCACGTCGGATTGGCGCACGCCTCTCACGCCCTGGCAGCTCTCCTCCACAAGCCGCACGCACGACGTCTCACAGACAACCGACAACCGACAACCGACAACAGCCGGCTGCGCGATCCGTGTGACGTCACAGCAAGCGGAATCCGCCGGCTTCAGCATCGCGGAACTGATCACCGTCGTCGCGATCATCGGCATCCTCGCTTCTGTGGCGCTGCCCGTGGCGCGGTTCGGACTGCGCAGGCAGAAAGAGGTCGAGCTCAAGGACCGCCTCCGCAAGATCACAGATGCGATCGACCGTTATCAGGAGCTCATGACCATGAGCCAGGTTCCTCAGGGCGCCCAGCAGGGCGGCATGCCCGGGCAGGCACCTCCAGCGCGGCCGGCGCAGATGCAGGCTCTCGGCTCCGACGGCTACCCGAAAGAGCTGGAGGAGCTGATCAAGGGCGTGAAGATGTCGGACGGGAAAACCATCCGGCTGCTTCGCGAACGCGATCTCATCGATCCGATGACGGGCCGCAATGAATGGATCACGCTCTCGACAACCGACGATCCCGATACCTCGATGAGCAATGGTGACAACGTGTTCGAAGTGCACTCCACGTCCACGGCCATGAGCCTCGACGGGAAGACGAGATACAACGAATGGTAATCAACGATGAACGATGAACGCGGAACGATGAACCCCACCACCCTCACAACCGACCCGGGTAATCAACGATGAACGATGAACGCGGAACGATGAACCCCACCACCCTCACAACCGACCCGATAGTGTCGAATGGCGACGCCGTTCATCGTTCATCGTTCATCGTT
>JANMSA010000743.1:0-1644 GCA_031388865.1 Acidobacteriota bacterium
AACTGAGGCAGGATCTTCAGCGCGACATCACGACCCAGCCGCGGATCGTGGGCGCGATACACCTCGCCCATGCCGCCGCTGCCCAGCGGGCCAAGAATCCTGTACGGACCGAGATGGTCACCGGCGGCCAGAGTCATGTTGGTGGAACGGCGGGATTATACCGCGGAGATTGCCGATCTGGGGATTAGGGATTAGGGAGTAGGGAGTAGGGATTAGGGATTGGAACAGTCCGGTATGCGGCTTGCTCTCCTCCGCCGCATGAACCAAATCAGTTCCTATAAAGATCTCAAAGTTTGGCAAGTAAGTATGGACTTGGTGGACGTGTGCTTCGACATTGTTGAGGCGATACCACACCCCTACCGTTTCATTTTCTGCGATCAGTTGCTGCGAGCAGGCATCTCAATTCCTTCCAACATTGCCGAAGGCAGCAGACGCACGACCAAGGGTTACTTGAATCACCTGTCGTATTCCCTCGGATCGCAGGCTGAGGTCGAGACGGTCCTGGAGGTCATCAGGCGCCGCAAGCTCGTGCCAGAACCGTTGTTGATGAAGGGCGTCCGCCTGGCGGAACCGGTCGGCAAGATGCTGCATGGTCTTGTTGCGTCTCTGGAGCAGCGTGATACCCGTGACTGCACTAGTCCCTAATCCCCAATCCCTGATCCCCAGAGTCGCCGACGCGTTACTCTCGGCGCTCCTCGCGCCCGCATGCGCCGTGTGTGATGCAATCCTTGACGATCCGCTCCGTGGTTGTGTGTGCAGAAATTGCTGGGGTGCGATTCGCCCCATCACGCCGCCGCTGTGCGACTGCTGTGGCGATCCGCTCGCAAGACCGAACCAATCCCTAATCTCTAATCCCCAATCCCCAAGGCGCGATCCCCAGTCCCTCTGCAGGCAGTGCGCCGGTCGTGAGCGAATCATCGAGCGATCACGGACGGTCGGGGAGTACGAGGGCGCGCTCCGCGACATCATTCATGCGCTGAAGTATCACGCGAGGCGCTCCCTCGCCCGGCCCCTTGCCAGACACATGCGCTCGCGGGGCCTCGAGATTCTGGAAGCCGCGGACTGCGTGGTGCCTGTACCCCTGCACTGGCGTCGCGAGTACCACCGTGGGTTCAATCAGGCGCGCGACCTGGCGACACACCTGGATCTGCCCGTCCTCGACGTGCTCGTCCGAACGCGCCATACCCGCCCGCAGGTGGAGCTCGCAGCAGAGAGCCGCCGCGAGAACGTCGAGACGGCGTTCGCATGGCGGGAGCCGCTTTTGCGAAAGCCGCGTTCCATCGATGGGCTCAAGGTGGTGCTCGTGGATGACGTCAGCACCACCGGGGCCACACTGGAGGCCTGCGCCCAGGTGCTCAAAAAGGCAGGAGCGTCGGAAGTCTATGCCCTGACGGCCGCCCGGGTCGTCACGAGGCGGCGTCTTTGAACGGTATGCATGAAAGAGCCATACTAATGCATATGAAGACGACGCTTAACATCGACGACGCGATGCTCGCCGACGCAATGCGCCTGACCGGTCTCAAGGAGAAAACCGCTGTTGTCCACGCGGGCCTCCAGGCGCTGATCAGGCGCGAAAGCGCGCGTCGACTGATCGCGCTCGGAGGGACCCAGCCAAAGGCGCAGGCGCCGCCGCGCCGGCGTCCG
>JANMSA010000752.1:0-3345 GCA_031388865.1 Acidobacteriota bacterium
TGGTTGAAATCGCAGTCGTACAGATAGCCGCGCCAATCGACCGACACGAGCGAGCGGCACATCACGCCGTCGAGATTCTCGTCGCGGTGCGCGGTCCTGAGCATCTCCATGTAGCGGACGAACTGCCCCTTCGAAACCAGCGCGGAGCCGAAGCGCTTGATCGGCATGTTCGCAAGAACGTACAGGCGGTTGAACACGATGCCGTGCTGCTCGCCGAGAATGCGCCGATAGTCCGCTTCCAGCTTCGCCTGCGATGGAGGAAGCGTCGCTCCCTGCGGGTTGTAGACCAGGTCGAGTACGAGCCCGCTGTTTTCCCGGCCGTACCCCAGCTCATTCAATCGCCGGATCGCCCGTATGCTGGTCTCGTAGACGCCTTTCCCCCGCTGCCGATCCACCAACTCCTCGGTGTAGCACGGAAGGGAAGCCACGACCTCCACGCTGTTCTCCGCGAGGAAAGTGTCGAGCGACCCCTGTCCTTTCTCGAAGAGAATGGTCAGGTTGCAGCGGTCGATCACGTTCACGCCCAGGCTGCGGGCCCGGCGCACCAGATAGCGAAAATGGGGATTCAACTCCGGCGCTCCTCCGGTGAGGTCGAGCGTACGGGCCCCGCCGAGCGCGAGAAAACCGAGCACTTCGTTGACAATGCCAATCGTCATGGACTCGGTTCGTTTCGGGCCCGCGTTGACGTGGCAATGCACGCACGTCTGGTTGCAGACGTAGCCGAGATTGACCTGGAGCGTCTCGATTTTCCGGCGTCGGATCGGCGGAAAGTCGGTCTTCACGAGCAACTGCAAAGTCTGGCGCAAGGCGCTATTCTCCAATCGAATCGAAATGGGATCGGGGCGGGATGCAGGCAGTCAGCTGCGGACCACCAGGCGCTCGATGCGTTTCAGGTCCGAGGCATCGGCGATGATCGCCATGCTGCCCGCTCCCGCCGGAACCACCACCGCGCGAAGACCGCGGGCGGATGCACGCGCTCTCCCCCCCAGCGGCTTCTCGGGCAGCAGCAGCAGCGTCGCTTTTCCCTGCGGAGTCATGATCACGACGTGATGAGCGATCGTTCCCTGGAAGGGGCAAGTTCCGATGTAGCGCACTTCGCCGATCTGCTGCGGAATTTCCACATTGAGGGCGCGAGCCACCTTCTGGAGCGCTGAAGGATCGGAGGGCTTCGAGGTAAGGATCGCGTTGACTTCCCCGTCGACGACAAAATCGATACCGGCGCGGGCCAACGGATCGTCGCTTTCGACGACGAAAACGCCCGTTCCGACGGCCGTGGCGAGCACGAGCGAGGCTGCCAGCGCCATGAAGCGGCGTCGCGAAGCGACGCTTCCTGCCGTGGCGTCGCGCACGATCCTTTGCGCGAAACCTTCCGGCAACGCCACCGAAAGGACGGCGTGGATCTCGCCGTCGATCCTCAACGTCTCGTCGCGGAATGGCGAACACGTCGTGCACTGCGCCGCATGGGCCTGCGCCTCGTCGCTAAGGCGGCGAGGATCGACAAGGACCTCCCGCCGGAATTCCAGGCAGTTCATCGGGCCACCTCTTTCAAGGCACTGTCTCCTTCGATAAGCCGGCGCATCGTCTGCCGGGCCCGCGTCAATCGGGTCATGATGGCGCCCTCGGTCGTCTCCAGTGTCGCGGCGATCTCCGCGCAGCTGAAGCCTCCAAGGACCTGCATCATCAGGGGCTCCCGCAGCGAAGCGGGTAGCGCCCCCAATGCACGGCGCACGTCGATCGCGACATCCACCTTGTAGTCCACCGGCGACTCCAGCTCCTCGACGTCTCGATCGTCCATTTCGAGGCTTTTGCGCTCGAACCCCCTCAAATGCTCATTCCGGACGATCGAAAAGAGCCAACTCTTCACGGCTTCGCGATCCCTGAGATCGCCCCAGGACTTCCATGCCCGGACGAACGACTCCTGCACGACATCCTCCGCCCGGCCACGATCCCGGCAGAGCCAATAGGCATATCGAAAGAGATCGCGCGAATGCGCGCGCACCGCCTCCTCGAACTCCCGGCTTGCCTGCCCGAACTTGATCACGCCATTTTTCTCTTTGAGGACTTCTCGCTTCGGGATCGGATCCGCCGCCGATAACATGACTCCCGCGAATGAGACCCGCGCAGGGCCGGATTCCTTACATACCCGAGCGACTGGAGCTTCTTCAACACGTTACATGCACTTCCGCTGTAAGGAAATCCGCCCGTGCGCGGTCTTTTACCGCGTGGCACCCGAAACCAACCGCTCAACAGAGGCTTGAATTGCACCACATACAAGTGCCATGAACCTGCTCCTCGCTGCGGTGCTTCTGGCGGCGACTGCCGCGGTTGCGCAGACGCAGGCGGACCGTGTCGAATGGCCGAAGACCGATTTCTCGAAGCGAACCGTCGATCTCGCGGAGATCGAATCGGGCGGACCGCCGAAGGACGGCATTGCGGCGATCGACCGCCCTCGCTTCGTCGCGACACCGATGGCCCTCGCCTGGCTGAAGCCCAGGGAGCCGGTCATCGTGCTGCGCCTCGGCACGAAGGCGCGCGCCTACCCGATCCAGATCCTCATGTTTCACGAGATCGTCAACGACACCTTCGACGGCATTCCGGTCGCGGTGACCTTCTGTCCCCTGTGCAACGCATCGATGGCGTTCGGCCGAAGCGTCGGCGGCGCCGTCCTGGACTTCGGCACCACCGGCAGGCTGCGCTTCTCGGATCTCGTCATGTACGACCGCCAGAGCGAGTCCTGGTGGCAGCAGTTCACGGGCAAAGGCATCGTCGGCCGTTACGCGGGGACGGAGCTCAAGCGCCTGCCCTCGGAGATCGTGGCCTTCGAGGACTTTGCGGCGGCGTATCCGGCGGGCGAGGTGCTCTCGCGCAGCACCGGATATCTCCGCCCTTATGGGAAGAATCCGTACGCCGGCTATGACCGCATCGACCAGTCGCCGTTTCTGTTGAGCCGCTCCGCGGACAAGCGCCTGCCGCCGATGGAGCGCGTGCTCTCGGTCTCCGTCGCCGGGAAGCATCGACTGTATACGCTGTCCGTGCTCGAGCCCCATGCGGTGACCAATGCCGAGCTGAATGGAACGCCCTATGTCGTCTTTGCAAAACCCGGCATGGCCTCGCCGCTCGACAGCGAGCGCATCGACGACGGCCGTCCCATTCCCGCGGCGACTGCTTACCAGCGCCGTCTCGACGGCCGCTTGCTCGAGTTCGCGCTGCGCGACGGCCACCGCGTCGACGTGCAGACCGGTTCCGAGTGGAACCTCCTCGGAGAAGCAACTGCCGGCCCACTGAAGGGTAAGCGCCTGCCGGCCATCGACAGCGGCGTACACTTCGCCTTCGCTTGGCTCGCAT
>JANMSA010000774.1:0-10979 GCA_031388865.1 Acidobacteriota bacterium
AAGGAGGGCGCGCGACTCAGCGGCGGTGCGCGGCGGGATACGGCGCAGATTGATGAGCAGTACCACCTTGGATGGATCGCCCTCGAGAGGCTTCACAGTAGCGAGGTTCACGGCGTAGCGGCCCCAGAGCGGATCATGGTCCGTGATGCCCAGACCGGTACCGTAGAGATCCCGGCCGGCCAGCCGGATGAACGCGAGCAGGTCGTCTGCGCCACCCGTCGGCAGTTTGCCTTCCAACGCCTTCGACAGCCCGTAGAGCGCGTTGCGCCCGCCGGTGAGGTTGACCCCCGCGTGCGCGGACTTGCCATAGGCGATGACGCGCACCTGCCCTCCCTCACCGCCGTCCACGACCAGTCGCGTCCCTTCAGGCATCCTCGACGCCGCCTTGCGCCACGTTTCGATGGTGCCGGTGAGATTCGACGTCCCATCCGTCCAACGCACTTTCACCTCGGCACGATCAGGCACGATGCTGGCCGAAAGCCCGGCGTCGAAGTACTCCACCTTGTAGGGCTTTTTCACTGGACCGTTGCGGCTCGCAAGCGGCGCGACGATCGCCAGTCCGTCCCACGCCTTTTCGCCGACGACGACCGGAAACTCGGAGTCGAGAACGAGCGAGTAGTCCGGCGGCGCATGCGTCTTCAGATACTCCTCCATCTCCGTCGCGGACGATTCCTCTTCACTGCCGACGAGCAGCCGGATGGTGTGCGTACGCTCGACACCGCTCTCCGCGAGCGCTTTCATGGCCAGCAACGCCTGGATCAGCGGACCTTTGTCGTCGGCTGCGCCGCGTCCCGTCACATAGCCGTCCGCAACGACGCCGCCGAACGGGGGAAACGACCACGCGTCGGCTTCTGCAGGCTGCACGTCGCCATGGATCACGAGGCCGAGGACGGGGGCGCCAGTGGGCCCGGAGAGCTCGATCTCGGTGACCTTGCCCGCGTCTCGCGCGACGAAGTTCATCTCAGCCGCAACCTTCATCAGCCACGCCTTCTGCGCGAGATGCGCCTCCGCATCGTGCACATGCGTCGGAAACCGGATCACCTCGGACAACATCGGCACGAGATGCTTCGACTCCTGTTTGTCGTAGTGCGCAAGCACGGGGTCCACCGCGGCGGCAAGGATCAGGGACGCAATGAGCATTAGAAAAGTCTCCTTCCTTCCAGAGCGAGTAGCCATTGCTTACGCTCGATCCCGCCACCGTAGCCCGTGAGCGTGCCGTTCGAGCCAATCACGCGATGACAGGGAATGATCACCGGAATGGGATTGGCGCCGTTCGCTGAGCCGACTGCGCGGACCGCGCTCTCTTTTCCAATGCGGCGGGCAAGGTCCGCGTACGAGATGGTGTGACCGTACGGAATCGTGAGCAGCTCCCGCCAGACCGCACTCTGGAATGGAGTTCCACGCGGCGCGAGCTCCAGATCGAACTGCCTTCGCGAGCCGGCAAAGTATTCCGAGAGCTGGGTCTTCAAGTCTTCGAGTCTTCGAGTCTTCGAGGAGCGAGAAGCCACAGGCGACATCGTGCGTGTTCCTCTTGAAGACTCGAAGACTGGAAGACTCGAAGACTCCATGACGCGACGACCCGAAGGGCGGAAGCCGAGCTCCGAGAGCCGTCCCTCTTCGTCGAAAGCTGCGTGCAGCGCGCCCACCGGCGAGTCGATGACCATCACACTCTCACAACACGCGATGCCGCGCATCTGTTCGCGTAGAATACGCGCATCCCACCCCCTGCGAGGTCTCATGAAAACCTTCTTCAAGGCCATCGGAATCGTCTTGCTCGTGGTGGTGGCGCTGGGGGCCATCGGGGTCGGCTATCTCTCTCTGCGAAAGCCAACACAGCGTCCGGCCAGCACGGTGAAGATCGCGCCTACGCCGCAGCGCGTTTCCCGCGGCCAGTACCTGGTTCATCACGTTTCGATCTGCTTTGACTGCCACTCCGAGCGCACCGGCGCCTATGGGCTTCCGTTCAAGCCGGGACGCGACGGTGTCGGCGGCTTCGTCTGGGATGAACAGGTTGGATTTCCCGGCGTTCTGGCCGCCTCGAACCTCACTCCCGATCCCGAAACGGGCCTCGGCAACTGGACGGACGCGCCGCAACTGCACCTCCGACGCCTCCAGGGCGGAACACACTCATGCCCTGGATCTCCTACGCCGGCATGACCGACGCAGACCTCGGCGCGCTCTACGACTACCTCCGGACCGTGGCCCCAGTCGCGAAGGTTGTGGATTCGTTTCCGGACGCGCGGTGAGCCTTGTTCTTCCGGTCTTCGCGCCCTTGCGCCATCGAGCCTCGGAGTCTTCGAGTCTTCGAGTCTTCGAGCTGGGAGTGTTCGGGAGAGCGAGTATCCAGAGGCTTATACATTCACCGTCTCATAGGGTGGCGACCGCACTCTGTGAGACTTTGACTCCTCCACTCGAAGACTCGAAGACTCGAAGGCTCGAAGACTCGAAGACTCGAAGACTCGAAGACTCGAAGACTCGAAGGCTTGAAGACTCGAAGGCTTGAAGACTCGAAGACCCCGAAGACCGAACACCCGAAGACCAGTCGAAGCGGTGAACAGAGAAACCCAACTCCATCCGTCCCGTAAAAGGAACCCATGCCACTGGAACTGCGCATCGAAGCCCTGTCCAAGACTTATCCCAACGGCGTCCAGGCCTTGCAGGACGTCTCCCTCACCGTCCCCACGGGGATGTTCGGACTCCTCGGTCCGAACGGCGCGGGCAAGTCGACGCTCATGCGGACCATCGCCACGCTGCAGGAGGCCGACTCCGGGAGCGTCACGCTCGGGACCATCGACGTCCTCCGGCAGAAGGACCAGGTGCGGCGCGTCCTCGGCTATCTGCCACAGGAGTTTGGCGTCTACCCAAGGATTACGGCCGAGGCATTGCTCGATCATTTTGCGATCCTCAAGGGGATTCAGAATCGGAAAGAGCGCAAGGAGATCGTGGAGGCGCTCCTGCGCCGCACCAACCTCTACGAGGTCCGCAAACAGAATCTCGGTACGTTCTCCGGCGGGATGCGCCAGCGTTTCGGCATCGCGCAGGCACTTCTCGGCAACCCGCAGCTCATCATCGTCGATGAGCCGACCGCGGGGCTCGACCCGGAGGAGCGGGTGCGGTTCCATAACCTTCTCGCAGAGATCGGCGAGAACGTGATCGTCATCCTCTCCACACACATCGTCGAAGACGTGAGCGACCTTTGCTCGAACATGGCCATCATCTCCAAAGGACGTGTGCTCGCGAAGGGCGATCCCTCCGACGCGCTTCGAGATGTGCAGGGCAAGATCTGGCAGCGCCGCGTATCGAGGGAGGACCTGCCGGCGGTCCAGCGCGAGCACGCCGTCATCTCGACCAAGCTCGCGGCGGGCAAGACCGTCGTGCATGTCTTCAGCGACGGTCAGCCGGGCGGGTTCGACCCTGTCCAGGCCACCCTCGAAGACGTCTACTTCTCCACGCTGGAACGCGCGCGTGAGGTGGCTGCCTAGTGTTCCTCGCCATTGCCGCGTTCGAGCTGAAGTATCACCTCAAGTCCGCGCTCTTCTACATCCTGCTCCTGGTCTACTTCCTGATCACGTTCGGCGCGGTGACGTCCGACGCAGTTTCGCTGGGCGGTGGCGTGGGCAACGTCAATCGCAACGCGCCATACGTGATCATGCAGTTTCTGCTGGTGATGAGCATATTCGGCATCCTCACCACCACGGCATTCGTCGCGAACTCCATCCAGCGCGACTTCGAGCTGGGAACGGATGCGCTGTTCTTCAGCTCTCCCATCAGGAAGTGGCAGTTCCTCGCCGGACGTTTCCTCGGCTCGTTCACCGTCGCCGTGATGGTCTATTTCGGTGTCGTCGGGGCGGTGATGATTGGCAGCCTCATGCCCTGGATCGAGAAAGAGCGCCTCGGTCCTTTCGAGCTCTGGCACTACGTCTACTCGCTGCTGGTGATGGTCGTGCCCAATCTTCTCCTGGCTGGCGCCATCTTTTTCGCGGTGGCGGCTCTGACGCGCAGCGTCATGGCCACGTATGCGAGCGTGGTCGCCTTCTTCGTCGCGTACGGGATCGGCGAGACGTTGCTCGGCGACCTCGAGAACGAGACGGTCGGTGCCCTGCTCGACCCGTTCGGGTTCGGGGCATTCGCCGTGGGCACGCGTTACTGGACGGTGTTCCAGAAGAACACTGAGCTCCTGCCGCTGGAGGGGCTTTACCTCTGGAGCCGCCTGCTCTGGATCGGCATCGCTCTGTCGATCCTCGCCTTCGCGTTCTGGAAGTTCGAGCTCACGACCGGCACGCGCAAAGGAAGGAAACGCGCGTCGAAGCCGGGTCCGGAAGAGGCTCCGTCGGTCGGGGAACTGTCCCGGGAACTGCCGAAGGTCACGCAGACGTTCGGACGCGCCGCGTCATGGGGTTCTTACTTCGCCACGGTCCGCCTGGAGGCTGGAGCGATCTTCAAGGGCATCCCCTTCATCATCATGCTCGTTCTGGGCGTGCTGAACATCTGGGGGAACAGCACAGGGCTCGACAGCCTCTTCGGCACACCCGTCTACTACACCACGAGCCTGATGGTGGAGACGATCCTCGGCGGTTTCACCATCTTCGCGCTGCTCATCACGGCCTTCTACGCCGGCGACATCGTGTGGCGCGAGCGCAACCTGAAGATGAACGAGGTCACCGACACGATGCCCCTGCCCACGTGGGCACAATGGGGCGCGAAGCTCACTGCTCTGATGCTCGTCGCATTGGCCACTCTCGTCGCGGCGATTCTCACCGCGATGGTCATTCAGACGGCGCACGGCTACTACAACTACGAGCTCATCACTTACGCCAAGGGTGTCTTCCTGCAGATCGGATCGCTGCTCCTTCTCCTTACGGCGCTCTCTTTCATCATGCAGGTCCTCTTCAACCAGAAGTTCGTCGGATTCCTGGGCGTCATGGCCTGGTTCATCCTTTCCCGCGCACTGCCGGCACTCGACCTCGAGCATCGCCTCTACCGCTACGCCTCCACCCCGCAGGCGACCTACTCGGACATGAACGGCTACGGGCACTTCGCCTGGCCGATGGCCGTGTTCAACACGTACTGGCTTCTGTTCGTGGCCGTGTTCCTCGTGGTCTGTCACCTGCTCTGGGTGCGCGGAACCGAGGGTGGATTGCGACAGCGATGGTCGATCGCGGGGCAGCGCTTCGGGCGGCCCGTCGCAGCCGTGCTGGCGCTCTTCCTGGCGGCCTTCCTCGCGATCGGCGGCTACATCTACTACAACACCAACGTCCTCAACGAATACCAGACGTCCAAAGACACGGAGCTGCTTCAGGCAGACGCGGAGAAGACCTACAAGAAGTTCGAGTTTCACCCCAAGCCGCGCATTACGGCTGTGAAGGCAGACGTGGCCATCTTCCCTGAACGCCGGTCCGTGGAGATCCGCGGCGAGTACACGCTCGTGAACAAGACGGGCAAGCCACTCACGGAGTTGCATATCACCAACAATCCGCAGACGCTCACGAGCTGGAAGATGGGGATCCCCGGCTCACGCGTGAAGAGTGACGACCGGCGCTTTGGCTACGCGGTCTATACGCTGGCGCAGCCGCTCGCTCCGGGCGCTTCCCTGCAGATGACTTTCGAAAACGCGTTCGCGGCCCGCGGTTTTCCGAATGGTGCGGCGAACAACAGCATCGTCGCGAACGGGACGTTCTTCAACAGCTCCGCCTATTTCCCGCACCTCGGCTACGACAGTGGCATCGAGTTGCAGGACCGCAACAAGCGCCGCAAGTACGGGCTCGGCGAGCCGCGGCGTCTGGCGCCGCCGTCCGACATGCGCGCGCGGATGGACAACGGTCTCAATAATGAGTCCGACTGGATCAGCCTGGACACGACAGTGAGCACGTCTGCCGATCAGATCGCGCTCGCGCCCGGCTATCTCCAGCGCGAGTGGACGCAGAACGGCCGACGCCATTTTCACTACAAGACCACCTCCCCCATCCTCGGATTCTGGTCGTATCTTTCGGCGAGATACGAAGTGAAACGCGATCAGTGGAAAGACCCGGCCAACCCCTCCGCGCCGTCGGTCGCCATCGAGATCTACTACGACGCGAAACATCCGTACAACGTGGACCGGATGGTGATGGGTGTGAGGAAGTCGCTCGACTACTTCACAAAGAACTTCTCTCCCTACCAGCACAAGCAGGTGCGCATTCTCGAGTTCCCTCGCTATGCGAGCTTCGCCCAGTCATTTCCGAACACGATCCCCTTCTCAGAGTCCATCGGCTTTGTGGCGGACTTGCGGGACAAGGAGCACATCGACTACGTCTTCTACGTGACCGCCCATGAAGTCGCGCACCAGTGGTGGGCTCATCAGGTCATCGGCGGCAACGTGCAGGGCGGAACGATGATCGTCGAGACGATGGCCCAGTACTCCGCGCTGATGGTGATGGAGAAGGAGTACGGCGCGGCGAAGATGCAGAAGTTTCTTCGCTACGAGCTGGATCGCTACCTCCGCGATCGCGGAGGCGAGCTCATCGCCGAGATGCCGCTCTCCCTGGTCGAAAACCAAGGCTACATCCACTACCGAAAAGGCAGCCTGGTCATGTACGCCCTTCGGGACGCCATCGGAGAAGAGGCAGTCAACCGCGCCCTGCGCAAGTTCATCCGCGACCATGCGTACGACCAGCCGCCGTACACGACCGCTCAGGAACTCGTCCGCTATCTCCGCGCGGAAGCGCGCGCGGATCAGCAGGAGTTGATCACAGACCTGTTCGAGCGCATCGTGCTCTTTGACAATCAGGCTCGCGAAGTGAGCACCACCCAACGCGCCGATGGCAAACATGTCGTGAAGATCACGGTGTCGTCGAAGAAGATGCGCGCGGACGCCCGGGGCGAAGAGAAACCGGTTCCCATCCACGACTGGATCGACATCGGCGTCCTCGGCGAGAACGACACCGTCCTCTTCTCCGAGAAGCGCCTGATCACAAAACCGACCGAGACGTTCGTGGTCGTGGTGACGGGGACGCCGCTCAAAGCGGGGATCGATCCTTTCAACAAACTGATCGACCGCAATCCCAAGGACAACACGAAGTCTCTGTAGGGGGTGAGTTGCTGGTTGTTGTCGCCGGAGACGATCACCCCAGAGAACACAGCGCGCCCAGCCGGTCCCGTGCGCGGGGGAGAAGGCTCTCGAGGGGAGGTGCTGCGCGACTTGCCCGTCGCACGTTCCCCTGGAAGAACAAACATCGAGAGTGGAGGTGCTGCGCGACTTGCCCGTCGCCTGCTCCCCGGAAGAACAAACATCGAGAGCCTTCTCCCCTCCGCAGAGGGGAGAAGGTGCCCCTTCGGCTTCGCTCAGGGCAGGCTCCGGCGGATGAGGGGTCGCTCTCGTGCCATTCACAGGCTCGTGCCGGCTGCGGACCGCGCGTCATCACCACTTCCACGGCAGTCCTCTGCCGTTCCCACGCTCGGGATGACAGCAGCTGCGCCGAACTATTCCGAGTACCAGCTGGCGATGGCCGTCACAAGACCCTCGCGTATGAAGATCAACGCGCGTCTCATCCCTCGCCCCATTTCAGCTTGTTGCGGAGAACGTCGAAGTAGTTCTTCTCGGGCGACTGGATCATGAGCACCCGCTCTTCCGACTTCCGGACGCAAACCTTGTCGCGAGCGCTGATCTCGAAGCCCTCCTGCCCGTCCAGGGTGAGATAGATGTCCTTCGCATCCGTCGTGGCGAGGCTGATCTCGATATCCAGCTCGTCGGGCAACACGATCGGGCGGTTGGTGAGCATGTGCGGACAGATCGGGGTGATCACGACTGCGCCCATGGTCGGATAGATGATCGGACCACCGGCGGAGAGGTTGTACGCAGTGGAGCCCGTCGGGGTGGCCACGATCAGGCCATCGCCGCGGAACGTCGAGACGAACAGGCCGGCCACGCTCACGCGCATCTCGAAGATGCGCGCGACCGCGCTCTTGTTGATGGCGACCTCGTTGAGCACGCGGTACTGCTGCGTCGCGTCGCGATCAGGTCCGTCCACGGTGACGGTGAACGTGACGCGCGGCTCGACGAAGTAGTGGCCGTCCAGCACGCGCTCCAGCACCGCGGGAAACTCCTCCACGCGGATCTCGGTGAGGAAGCCCAGCGTTCCCATGTTCACCCCGAGAATGGGGACGTGCTCGGGGGCATGGCGGGCCACGGAGAGGAGTGTCCCATCCCCGCCGAACGTGATCAGCAGGTCGCACTGCCGGCCCAGCTCGGCTTTCGCGAAACTGCGGAAGTCGCCGTCAATGAGCGAGGCGGACTCCTCGTCGAAGACGACGGAGCGGCCACCGGCCTCGAGCTCGCGTGCGATCTCGGTCGCATACGCGAGCGCCTGCGGTGAGGCGACCTTCGCCGCAATCCCGATTGTCTGCATTGCGCGAGAGTTTAACCCGACGCGCTGGAGCGCCAGCGGTCGGACGCATTCGAGCCCCAGTCCTCTCATTGATGCGCGAAAGGGCCGATCTCGAGTCCACGTGCAAAGGATTTTGACGTCCGTGATTCGTTGAGATCCAGTTAACACCCACCGAATCAGTCAGTTGCCACTTTGCCGCCCGTGGCGGTCCGCTTGAACTGTGTTCCCGGCAAGGAGGTGGTGCCGAGGAAGAAAAGCGTGACGTGAAACGGCAAGTGGTCGAAATGACCGGAAACAAAGTGTGGAACAGCCAGTGAGCAGTGGAAGCGCAGTCACGATCAACCCTCAACCAAAAGAAAGGAGTCAAGACCCATGCGGAAGTCCCTCCACATCATCACTCTTGCTCTCATCCTCACCGCCATCGGCACGGTGGCCATGGCCGACACCACCGGCGCGTCGGGCGTCGTCAACATCAACTCCGCTGACGAAACGCAGCTCTCGCTGCTGCCTCGCGTCGGCGCCAAGGCCGCGGAGCGCATCGTCGCCTACCGCACCCAGCACGGCCCGTTCAAGAAGGCCGGCGACCTGATGCAGGTCAAGGGCTTCGGCGCCAAGACGTTCGAGCTCGTGTCGCCCTACATCTCCGTCGACGGAAAGACCACTCTCTCGGCCAAGGTCAAGAGTCCGCGCAAGCCGCGCGCGAAGAAGCCCACCTCCACGGCGTCCAACTAGCGCGCCGCCCACCACCCCATCCCACCCGGGGCCGCCGCCGCGGCGGTGGCGGCCCCGACTTGGTTGTCAGTTGTCCGTTGTCGGTTGTCTGGGCCGCGTCCTGATCAAGCCAGGCGTCGCAACCATCGGAAACCAACCTCTTGCGATGAGTCGCAGACAACCGACAACCGATCACCGACAACAAGGAGATCAGATGCGACTACGACCCGGCGCGTCTCACCACTACCCGTTCCGCCTCGTACGTCTGGATGGCGGAGAGCGACGAGCGGCGCAGCGACTCCTCCGTGAATGCGTCCGTCATGACGCGGCCGTCCATGTCCCGGCCTACGGGGAGACCCGCCGCGAACAGCAGCGTCGGTACGACGTCCACGACGTATGCGGCCTTCGGATTCCGGCGGTGTGCGGCCGAGGGACCCATGATGACCAGGAAGCCGTGGTCTTCGCCTGGGTCGCCCGCGGCCAGTTCGTCCCGCGCAAGCGCAAATGCATTTGCGGACAGTTGCGGCGGTACGACAGCGGACGGCGAAGTGATGATGAGCAGGTGATCCGGTGTGCGGCGCGCCAGCTCTCCCATTGCGCGATCGAGTTGCTGCATGTAGGCGCGCAACGCATCGCCCTTGACCGTTCCGCGCGCCGGCAGTTCGTTCCGGTAGATGCGCAGCGCGCGTTGCGCCAACGAGAAGCCTTCCAGAGCGACCGCCGTGAGCGCCGCGTCGCCGTCCGATTCCTGCAAGGCACCGAGGTCGGAGGAGAGTGCGTTCAGCACCTGAGGACGCGCTCCCGCCGTGGCATTGAAGCGTGCAGCGCTCCCGCCGGGAAGCGGAACCGGATACGCAGGCGTGGCCACCGCTGGCCACTTCACGACGCGCGAGGTGAGCTGCAGACGCTCGAACAGGGACCATACGGGAAGCGCCTCGCCGGACGGAAGCTGCGCCGAGATCCGTTCGACCGGCGGGATCAATCCCCATGCGCGGAACCCGACGCCGTAAGGCAGCAACAGAAACGGCTCGGAACGATTGAGCGGTGTGCGATACGAGAAGCGTCCGGTGACGCGATGGCGGTAGGGCAGTTTCCCGGTCGCCAGAGACGCCCACAGCGACTTCGGACTGGACGTGCGGAACGGCTCCATTCGTGTGAAGTACGCGTCCTCCGTTGCGCGATCGAAGAAGGGCAGGATGCCCTCGCCCTTCATCGTCACGATCCAGTCGTACGGCAGGTTGCGAATGGCCACGAACGTCACGGGGCGGGTGCCCGCCACCGCGCCGATCGTCGCGACCACGACGTCCTTCCGCTCGCGCCTGTAGCTCTCTCGCCGCTGGTAGAGAAAGACCGACGAGACCACGATGAGCAGCACGCCGGCGACGAAGATCGCGCGCGAGGTGCGCCGGTCCGCGTTGCGCTGCAGAACCCACAAGGCCAGCAGCACGAACGCCGTGACGGTGATCACGTTGGTCGCCTTCGAGAGAATGCGCACAGCACCGCGCGGCAGGTAGATCTGCACCAGGTTCAGGTGCATCCAGTAGATGAATGCAGAGAAGAACGCCGCGAAGACGATGTAACCGAAGCCGTGGGTGCGGTAGGCGTCGGGGCGTCCAAACAGGCGCACGCGCAACACGCGCAACCCGTAGAGGATGCTGCCGAAGAGGAGTCCGCATGTCAGGCCGTAGATCAGTGTCACGGTGGCCAGACGTCCGGGCGTGATGTTCACCTGAGGGTTCAGGAAATAGAGCAGATGGGCCATGTACAGGCCGAAGATCGCGCCTGCGAGGATGCGTTTGAGATAGGCCCAGCGGATCTGCATGTCGTCTCAGGGCGCAGAGGTCCGGTCGCACGGCGAAGCAGGGAGACGCCCGAAGTCCTGCGCCCCGCCCCCTGCGCCCTGCG